>JBHHUI010000139.1:0-6865 GCA_046753805.1 Anaerolineales bacterium | reverse complement strand
CCATCTCTTCGAGCCGCTCATTGGTCGCGAGCAAGTTTGTATTGAGCGACTTCATTTCTTCGTTCAACGCCCGCATGTTCTCGAACAGCCGCGCGTTGTTAAGCGCCACCGACGTCTGATCTGCAATCGCCATCATCAGTTCGAGTTCGGAGTGCCGGTATGGATCGCCGCTGATGCGCTGACCGACCGCCAGCATGCCGCTGAGCTCGTCGCCGTCCAGCACCGGCACGAACACATCCATATTCAGGCTGCGCAGCCACTGCTTCTCGTCGGCCGACATGCCTCTGAACTCTTTGCCGACGTCGATGTTGTACTGCAACAGTGGGCTGCGCGTGCTGCGCAGCTTTTGCAGCACCGGACTGTCGGGGGACAGGTTGAACGACTCCGCCGGGAACTGGCCCAGCCCGGGATAAACATCGGCCCGCGTGGAGGCCCCATTCGGCGACACGAGCACCAGCCCGCCTTTGCTGGCCTCCACAGACGAGCGCAAAGTCCGGGCGGCCGTCGCGGCAAGCTCGTCAAAACGTAGCTGGCGCGCGATGCGCTGGGCATATTGCCCCGCCACATTGGCTGAATCGTAGCCGACGCGCAGCACGGCCTGCCGCACAAGTTTTTCGGTGAAGCCGCGCAGCGCCTGATAGACGAGCGCCAGCAGGACGGCGATACCCGCCACCGCGAAGAACGCCGTCAGGCCGGACAGCGTTGCCAGCAGCAATTGCGCAATGGCAATACCGGTAAGCGTGAGCGCTGCCGTGATGATGACGAACACGCCGTTCCCAACGCTCGTGCGGAACGAATTGCGCACATCGACGATCTGGCTCGCCGCGACGCCGTACACGAGACCGGCTACGCCGGCGAGGCGCAACACGCGCCCGACGCTGGCCAGGGGTTCCACCATCCACGCCGCCGCCGCATCCCCGACGGCCACTGTAACGAGTACGATCAGCCACCACAGCAAATGGTTGGCATGCAACGGCAAGCGCGCGCGCGTCATAGCAAAAAACGTTATGGCCATATTGGCCGCGTGCCCCAGCCCCCATAGCACGGCAATGGCAAGCGGCAACGGCAGGTGATCGGCTGCGAGCGCATCCTGCCATGTCGCGGCGTGGAGAACGGGCAGCAATCCGAGCGCCTCCGTAACCAGCAACAGCAAAACAATGCCGCCGCCCAGCGCCAGCCAGATGGTGTCCCATTTCCATCCAATATATGAAACTGTGAGCGCGCCCAGGAAACCGAGATTGATAAAGTAGAGCGCCGTCATGGGTAGACCGGCGCCGAACCCGAGGAATTGCGAGTTGTTGACTGCCAGCGCGAATACCGCCGAGACCGACAGCGATAGCGCCAGGTAACCGACCAGCCAGGCACGCCTCGCCCGACCATCTTCCCTCAAGATGACATAAAGCAAGAGGGCGGCGTAGCCCACACCAGTGACTGTGATTACAACCATACCAGAACTTTATCCCAAATTATTATTGGGATAATTTGGGATTAGATTATTTTATGTCACACAAGCGACATATTTCATTGCATACAACATCGCCGGATTGACGTAATATCATCCGGAGCCCCCTCAATATTTGGAATGGTGCAGAGGAATTGCTCTGACTACTTCAGTATATAGTAGGTGCCCCTTTTCGCGCCAATCTTTAGCAGGACGCCGCGGCTGACAAGGTCCGCGAGGTCGAGGCGGAGCGTCTCGGGGCTTACATCGGGGCATACTTGCCGGTATTCACGGTTGGTGATACTGCCGCGCTCGCGGATGTAGGTTAGCGCACGTACCTGGCGCTCGTTCATGCTGCGTTCCCAGGCGGGCGCGGCGCGGCGGTCACGGTTATTGAACAAAATTACGGTGAAGGAGTAGGGCTGCGACTTAAATTTGGGCGGCGGATGGCCTTCCTGCACCATGGCTTCGATCATCCGATCGATGCCGAGGCCCAATTCTTCGATGTAGCCCCACTGGAACAGGCCGTTGACCATGCGTGGGTTGCGCGAGAAGTGCTCCTCCACAATGTTATCCACCGTAATGAAGCCGGGCAGCCCGCCCGGACTGATGATCTCCATCCGGTCGGCGTACATACGCACCTCGATGCGGCGGCCCTGCAGGCGGTAATCCCGGTGGCAGACCGCATTCACCAGCGCCTCGCGCACGGCAAAGGAGGGATATTCGGTGATCTCCTCGCGTTCGAGCGATTTGACAACCGCCCCAACCGCCATCTCCTCGTTGATGACCTGCCAGGAACTCTCAATCACACGCGCCATGGGCCCGCCGATCTCCTCGCGCCGCCCATAGCCCACATTGCCATCGTCGCCGCGCGGATCGGTCCCGACGAACTTTACAAATACGAGCCCGCTCTGGGGAAGAAATGCCTGGGGGTTCTTTCCAAACAGCAACACGCCGGAGGTAGTCGGCATGCCGTCGTGCGCGAGCGCCCCAATCTCAACCAGGATTTCATCGACAGTCCCCTGGATCGGTCGGCGCTGGCGCGTCTGGCGCTTCTCAAGGTATTCGGCAATGACTTCATCGTCCAGGTCGTCACGGCGGGCGCCCGGCACGGACTCCATTTCAAAGTCGCCGGTGGACTTGGTGGCAGCCAACTGACGGATTTCTTCTCCGCCAAGGGGTCGATTCTCTTTGCCGACCCGGATGAGCACCCGGCCATCGTCCAGGGAGTGCAGCTCGGTACTACGCTGGACGTTAATCGCAAAAGCTGCGCCGCCGCCCGGCAGGTCGAGTTGCTCCCAGCCGGTTTGCACCACCGGCCGGCAGCGTCTTTCGGCTGCAAGCAACAGCCCTTCCAACTCGTCGCCATACACGATGTGGGAAGCCGGGCGGCCGTCTTCGTCAATGCCGACGATGATCGTGCCGCCGTCGCTGTTGGCGAATGCCACCATGCAATCGACTAGCAGCTCGGGGTCCCCGTCCACGACATACGCCACGACCTGCCCGGGTTTTTGGAGCGCGGGCATACCCATTACGAACTCATTCTATAACGAAGCAACGCCGGCGGAAACCGGGAGCGCCACTTTAAGCGGTAACCGGACCTCAAGGGTGGCTGAACGCAGATTTGCACTGATTACGCAGATGAAGAAACATCTGCGTCACGCTGCGTCCCATTATCTGGCGGCGGCACGGGCAGGTCCTCCCGCCCGTTCTCATTCACATCGTCTTTCACCGGCCCTTTCAGATCGGCTGCCGGAAGGCGCGCCACAGAGGCGACGGTATCGTCGTGTTTGAGGTTCATCAGTCGCGTTCCCATGGTGGCGCGGCCGTAGCGACCGATATCCTTCACGCGGGTGCGCAAGGCCTGGCCATTCGCGGAGATGATCGTAATCTGGTCTTCGGGCACGACGCGCCGGGCGGCCACAATCCGTCCAATCGTGGATAGGGATTTGCGGTTGATGGTGGCGACGCCGCCGGTCGCGCGGCCTTTCGCCGGGTATTCGCTCATCGGCGTCCGCTTGCCGTATCCGTTTTCGGTGACCACCAGCAAGTCGGCATCGTCGTCCACGACCTCTACGCCCGTAATCACGTCGCCGGGCTTAAGACTGATGGCGTTGACTCCGCGCGCCGCGCGGCCCATGGGACGTACAAGTTTCGTGTCGAAGCGCAACGCCTGACCGGCCTCCGTCACGATGATGATCTCCTCTCCGGCAAGGGTCAGTTGCGCCCAGCCGAGCACATCATCCTCTTCCAGCGAGATGGCAATCAGGCCGGATGGACGCACGGCTTCGAACGCTTCCAACGGCACGCGTTTGATTTTGCCATTGCGCGTGACCATCGTACAGTATTCGGCCGTGTCGAAACCGGGGACGGGGACGGCCGCGGTCACCTTCTCGCCCGCGCTTAGCGCGAGGATGCTGTGCAACGACACGCCTTTGTCGGTACGCCCGGCCGCTGCAATCTCATACGCTTTCTCAGAGTAGACCTTGCCCTTGTCTGAGAAGAACAGGATCGTCTGCAGCGAACGCGCCGAAAACATCATCCCGACTTCGTCTTCGTCGCGCAGGTCCTGGCCGATAACGCCCTTGCCGCCGCGTCCCTGCGCCCGGAAGGCTTTGCTCGCCATGCGCTTGATATAGCCCCGCTGCGTAATCGAAACCAGCACCGATTCGTCGGCCACCATGTCTTCGACACTCAACTCGCCGGAGGCATCGTATGCGATCCGCGTTGTGCGCGCGTCGCCGTATTTCTCCGTCAACTCGCTCAGATCGGCCTTAATGACGCTCAGAATTTTCTTCGGGTGGGCGAGCAAGTCATCCAGATACGCGATCCGTTCCAGGATCTCTTGATGCTCCTGCTCGATCTTGAGCCGCTCCAGCGCGGCCAACCGGCGCAATTGCAGATCGAGGATGGCCTGTGCTTGCAGCTCCGACAGCTTAAACTGCCCCATTAATTGTGTGCGGGCGTGATCGGCGTCGTCGGCGGCGCGGATGGTCTGGATGACGGCATCGATATTGGCGATGGCAATCAGCAGGCCCTCAAGCACATGCGCCCGCGCCTGCGCCTTCGCCAGCTCGTATTCCGACCGCCGTGTGATGATGTTGCGACGATGATCGATGTAGAGCTGCAGGGCGCGCCGCAGTGAAATCAGGCGCGGCTCGGCGGGTCCGTCTTCGGTGGAGGGAATGAGCGCCAACATCTGCACGCCAAAGGTGCTTTGCAAGGCCGTGTATTTGTACAACTGGTTGAGCACCTTCTTCGGTTGCGCACCGCGCTTAAGCTCCACGACGATACGCATGCCGTTACGGTCCGACTCGTCACGCAAATCCGAGATCATGTTGATGCGATCCTGCCGTACGAGTTCCGCAATGCGCTCAATCAGGCTGGTCTTGTTGACTTGATAGGGAATTTCCGAGATCACAATGCGATGTCGTCCAGCCCGCATCTCGTCGATTTGCGCCACGCCCCGGATGACGACGCGTCCTTTGCCGTGCGTGTATGCCGACACAATCCCCTCAGAGCCGACGATGAAGCCGCCAGTCGGGAAATCGGGACCCTTCACGAACACCATCAGTTCATCGACGGTCGCTTCGCCCGCGTCTTCGAGATCGAGTGTGGAGCCATCCGGAGTCAGGTCGTTCTCCTCGTGTCCGGTCTGGCGAATAACGCGTGTAATGCGCTGCGCGTGCTCCTCGGAAAGGCCGAATTTCTCCACCAATCCAGCCGGGGCCGCCGCGTCATCCGCTGCGATCAGCGCGAGGATTTCGTCGCGGTCGATCAGGTACCGAATGGCGGCGGCGAGTTCGTTGAGATTGTGCGGCGGGATGTTGGTAGCCATCCCAACCGCAATACCGGATGACCCGTTCAGCAGCAGATGCGGCAGGCGGCCAGGCAATACCAGCGGTTCTTGCAGCGAACCGTCAAAGTTGTCGCCCCAATCGACAGTGTCCTTCTCAATGTCGAGCAGCATTTCCTCGGCCATGCGTGCGAGGCGCGCCTCGGTGTAACGCATCGCAGCCGGCGAATCGCCATCGACCGACCCAAAGTTGCCCTGGCCGTCCACAAGCGGATAGCGCATGGAAAAGTCCTGCGCCATGCGCACCATCGCGTCGTACACCGCCTGATCGCCGTGCGGGTGATACTTGCCCAGCACCTCGCCGACGATCCGCGCCGACTTTTTGAAGGCCGAGTTGGAGCGCACGCCCATGTCGTGCATGGCGTACAAAATGCGCCGATGCACCGGTTTAAGCCCGTCGCGCGCGTCCGGCAGCGCCCGCGCGACGATAACGCTCATGGCGTAATCCAGGTACGCAGAGCGCATCTGGTCTTCAATGTCAACGTGTTGGATAGTTCCGATGTTCATGTAAGATTAAGGGTTTTACGTCAACTCGCCGCCTGATAGGCGGCGAGTCTGGGCTGATATAAACAAAAAACCGTGCTTTGTGCGGCCATTCAAGCACAGACTAATTATACTTCAGCCCTTCATTTAAAGCCAAGAATCCACGAATGCGCCTGCTATAATGCAGCTCAAGCCACAGAAGCATTTGCCGACGACATAATCATGGCCATCTTGCTGGATTCTGCCCACCCGGAAGACGCCCGCGCCGCCGCCGACCTCGGTTTTGTCCTGGGTGCAACAACCAACCCGGCCTTGTTGCGCGCAGCCAGCGTGACGCCGGAAGAGGCTATCGGCGCCCTGGCCAACGCGGGACTCGCGCCGGTTTTCTACCAGCTTACAGCGGCCACCGCGGAAGCGCGCGAAGCGGAGGCCCGCCACATGCTCGGCGTGCAAGAAAATATCATCGGGATAAAAGTGCCTTGTACGACCGAAAACCTTGCACTGGCAGCCCACTTTGCGGATGAAGGCTACACCATCGCCGTGACGGCCATCTTCTCGGCTTCACAGGCGCTACTGGCCTGCGAGGCCGGCGCCGATTTCCTGATCCCCTATGTAAACCGGAGCACGCGCCTGCTGGGCGACGGACTTGAGTTAGTCCGGCAGTTGCGCGCCGTCGTGGATGCCGCCGACACGGGCGCCGAGATCATCGCCGCCAGCATCAAGTCGGCGGATGAGGCTGTTGGGGCGTTGCTTGCGGGCGCGCACCACCTCACCCTGCCACTGGCGCTCATCCGGGAGTTGGGCGAACACGAGTTGTCCAGGGAAACTATACGCGAATTCGGGCGGAAATAATCCACTGATGGAACGGACCTCGATGAGTTCGAATTCCAATCTGTCTTTTGCCCAGAGCCGGGACGAACGAATCGTTCAGCAACTGCACAGGTACGGCGTGCGACACCTGACTCTGTTCGGGGATTCGTTGCCGGATCGTCCCCTCTCAGCAAATCAACTCCTATGCGATCTCGCCGGTCACCAACAGGAACGTCTTCGTTCATCGCTCATCCTGCTGTTTTTGCGACGGCCTG
>JBHHUI010000138.1:0-6875 GCA_046753805.1 Anaerolineales bacterium | reverse complement strand
GGCGCACCTTGCCGCGATCGCCCGTCAACGAACGGACGGCCATGTATTCAAGGATACGGTCTTTGGCTTTGGGCAGACCGAAATGTTGCCGGTCCAGAATTTCCTGCGCATGCTGGAGGTCGAGATTATCTTCGGTGGTTTCCCACCACGGCAGGTCGATGAGCCAGTCGAGATAGGTTCGGATAACGCCGGCTTCCGGCGCCATGGGCGGCATTTGCTGCAGGCGTTCCACCTCTTTGAATGCACGCTTGTGGACTTCCTCGGGCATGCCGGCCGCCGTGATTTTCTCGCGCAGCTCGCCCAGTTCCTGCGCCCAGACATCGCCCTCGCCCAGTTCGGTCTGGATCGCTTTCATCTGCTCGCGTAGATAAAACTCGCGCTGCGTGCGGTCTACCTTTTCCTGCACCTGCGCGTGGATGCGGTCTTCGAGCTCCAGCACGTTCAACTCGCTGCCGAGCAACGCGCTTACCTGCTGCAGGCGCGCAATCGGCGCGAATGTTTCCAACACGCCCTGCCGTTCGGGCAGCCCAATGTTGAGGGTCGACGCGACCAGGTCGGCGAGCCAGCCGGGCGAGTCCACATTCATCGCGTACACGTAGGCTTCCTCGGGCAGGCTGCGGTTCAGTTCGACGCATTTCTCAAACAACGCCAGCACGGCCCGCATGAGCGCCTCGGCCTCCGGCGTCAGTTGGTCGGCGATCTCGATCGGGCGCGCTTTCACCCGGAAGTACGGCTCCACCTGGATGAACTCGACAATTTCGACCCGGCGGCGCCCCTGCACAAACACCGACATCGTGCCGTCGGGCATGCGCAGCGACCGCCCCACCGCTATCTCGCTTCCAATGCGGAATAGCGCCTCCTCGTCCGGTTTGTCGTCAGAAGCGTCGATCTGCGCCACCGCAATGGCGGTCTCTTTATTACGGGAGGCGGCCCCCAGGGCGGCCAGCGACTGCTCCCGCCCGACGAGCAGCGGAGTCATCATGTGGGGATACATCACCATGTCCCGCAGCGGGATGACGGGGCATTCGATCAACCCGTCCTCGTCAAGCTCGGCCTCCCGCATGTCGCTCAGGTCTTCGGCGTGTTGCCCGAGGGAGTTTGGAAAGCTGGAGATCATCCAACGTGCAAAGGAATTAGGTGTTTGCATGATCACAACAACGGCAACGCAACGCGCAGCGCATCTCCAAATGCGCGCGCGGCGCCGGCCACAAAAACGCTGCCGGCGACAAGTACAAGTCCGCCCGGCCCGGCCAGCGCCATTGCCTGCGGCAACGCCGCCGCAACGGTGGGCGCGACGGATACCGGCGCGGGAAACGCCGCAGCCAGGTGCAGCAACTCCATCGGATCGACGGCGCGCGGATGCTCCACCTTCGTCATAATGGCATGACTCGCCAAAGGCAGCAACTCGGCCAGAATGCCGCGCGCGTCCTTATCTTGCAACGCGCCAAATACCACCACGGGGGCGGCGCCCGGAAAAAGCTCATTCACGGTGGCCCGGAGTTGCACGGCGCTGGCGCGATTGTGGGCTGCATCCACCACGACGACCGGATCGCCCGGCAAAATTTCGAACCGCGCGGGCCACTCGACGGCGCGCAGCGCTGCGGCCACATGGCGATAGGAAAGCTTCCAGCCCGCGCGCGCCAGTTCGTGCACCAGCGCCACAACCACCGCCGCGTTCTCGGCCTGGTGTGGTCCGTGCAGCGCCAGCTCGTATTCGCGTCGACTGGCCGGATCGGCCGCGTGCGCCACGGCGATGCGCTGCGCTGCGCGCGTCTGCGCTGCGCGTTCCAGCAGCCAGTCGCGTCCAACCACGTGGATCGGAGCCGCGCATTCCGAGGCCGCCGCCTCAAATACTGCCAGCACGCTTGCCGACTGCGGCGCTATTACGACGGGCACGCGCGGCTTGATGATGCCGGCCTTCTCACCGGCGATCGCTTCCACCGTGTCGCCCAGCAAGGCCATGTGTTCCAGGCTGATCGAAGTGATGGCGCAGACCTCCGGCGTGACGACATTGGTGGGATCGAGCCGCCCGCCCAGCCCGACTTCCAGCACGGCCACGTCCACGGCGGCGCGGGCAAACCATTCAAAGGCGGCGCAGGTGACAATCTCGAAGAATGTGATCCCGGGGATGGCGTCCACCTGCGGCTGCAGGTCGGTCAGGATGGCGGCAAATTCAGTCTCGGTGATGAGCTCACGGTCGATTTGCAGCCGCTCACGGAAATCGGAAAGGTGCGGCGAGGTAAATAGCCCGGTGCGGTAGCCGGCGGCGCGGAACACACCTTCAGTCATAGCAGCCACCGATCCCTTGCCCTTCGAGCCGGCGATGTGGACCGATGGATAGCGCGTGTGGGGATTGCCGCGCGCGTCCAGCAGCATCACCGTGCGGGCAGGGTTAAAACGCTCCGGCGAATACACATCGGCCGGCCGCGCCTCGAAATTCGTGTGTGCGTCGAGGTAATCCAACGCCTGTTGGTAGTCCATGGCGGCGGGATTATAACCGCTCTGGCGTGAAAATACCGGATGTTAGAATTCGCGCATGCGCCGCCGACTATTCATTGCCGTGGTGTTGTTGCTGGCCGCCCTCGCGTTGCGGCTGGTGCAGCTCGATTTCCGCGCGCTCTGGTGGGACGAAGGCCTGAGCCTGTTCTTTGCCCGGCTCGGCTATCTGGAGCAGGCGCGCTTTGCCGTCCTGCTGGCTGACACGAATCCTCCAATCTACCGCATGATGCTGGGGCTGTGGACGCAGCTTGCCGGCAGCAGCGCCTGGAGCGCGCGGCTGTTCTCGGTATTTGCCGGGGTCGTACTCGTCGCCGGCACATTTCGGCTCGCGGCCGACATCCGACCGCATCACAGCTCCGCGGTCATCGCGGCAGCGCTTGCGGCCGCCTCCCCCATGCTGGTGTACTACGGGCAGGAGGCGAAGGGCTACAGCCTCGTTGCAGCGGCGGGAGTACTGGCGGTGCTCATCTGGCGCAGGCTGTGCAACCGGCCGAGCGCAGCGCGCTGGGCTGGTTGGGGGCTGTGCGTATTGCTCGCGCTCGGCTCGCACTACATATTCGCTTTTCTACTGCTCAGCATGAATGCGTGGTCGTTATGGCGGTCGCGGCGCCTGGGTCGCACGCACGTCGCACGATTGATCAGCGCGCAGGCTGTTGTGGGCTTGTTGTTGCTGCCCTTCGTGACCGTGACGTTTACACAGACTACAGCCGCGGTCCGGGGCGAGACGGGCGACTTCACGGGACTGGATGGACCGGGTGCCTTTCTCCTGCGTCACTTGATCGAATTTTCGCTGGGGCCGCGCGGAGCGAGCGCAAGCGGGCTGGCGCTGGCAGCGCTGCTCGTACTCGCAGGCGGCTACGGCGCGCTCCGGGCGCGGCGTGATGGGGCCATCATGGCAAGTATGATCGGCGGGCCGTTGCTGCTCGGCATGGCGTTGAACAGCTACCACGAGTTTTTCTTCCCGCGCTTCTTGTTGTACTGCGTGCCGCTGCTGCTGGTGCTGGCGGCGGTCGGCCTCGACGCGTTACCGCGCGCTGCGGGTTGGGTCGGCGCGACGGCGATTGTACTGGCGTTTGCGCCGACGCTGCGCCAGCACTACGCCGACGCGGGAGACCCACTGGAAGACTGGCGACCACTGGCGGCTGCCGTGCAGCCGCTGCTCGCTGCCGGCGACGGCGCGGTCTTCGTGTGGGGCTGGATGCCCGGCTATCTGCATGCCTATCTCCCGCCCGCGCCCGAGCCGACCTACCGGCTGGGCTACTTCACGCCGGAAAACCTTGCGGGCGACCTCACCGCAATGGCAGCGCAGCACGAGCGAATCTGGCTTTTCGACTACCAGATCGATACTTTCGATGTGCGCAATGGCGCTGGGCGCTGGCTGGGTCGTCGGGCGGGGCTTGCCTACGCGCAATGGTTTGGCAACGCACATGTGTCGCTTTTCGTGCAACCCAAGCGCAGCGCCTGCACGCGACAGACAGCGCAATTCGTCAACGGGCTGCGCGTTTCATTCTGCCGGCGCGAAATTCAAACGCGGCCGGGCGGCGCCGTCGCCGTGGAGTTGGCGTGGGACGCGGTCGATCCGCCGGCAGACCCTTTGACCGTGTACCTTCACGTTTTGGACGCCGCCGGTCGCTGGGCGGCCGGACGCGATGCGTCCCCGCACAATGGGCTGCTACCATTCAACGAATGGAATGGACTCGGCGCGTTGGCCGACCCGCGCGCAACCGTGCTGCCGCCCGATTTGCCGCCCGGCGCATACACCGTCCGCATTGGGCTTTACGACCCCGCTACCGGCCGGCGCGTGCCGACCGAGGCCGGGACCGACGGCGTGACCGTAGCCGCGCTGCGCGTAAATTGACGCGCCCCGACCCGTTTGGTAGACTCGCCGCTGTGCGTATTTCTCCCCGCATTACATCCGCATTCGCGCTGATCGCCTTTGCTGCAATTATCGGCGTGGCGTGGCTGGCGCTGCGCCCGGCCGGGCCGCTGCTGCGGAGTGCATCATTCGGCGCCGCCGTGATCTCACCCAATGCAGACGGCATTGCCGATGTCACGACTTTTCGGTACGCACTCGCACGCCCGGCCAACGTCTCGATTTACTTTCTGGACGAGGCGGGAGCGCGTTACGATTTTCGCACCGATAAGCCGCGCGCCTCCGGCGAGTACGAGCTATTGTTTTCGGGGATCGTCGATGGATTCATCCGCGCAGACGAAACGGTCGAGGGCGAGGTGCTGGCGCGCGTGCTGCCCAACGGCGACTATACCTGGGTCGTCGCGGCCAGCAGCGACGCCGAACAGAGCATGCTCTCGGGCGAGATTAGGATTGTCGATGCGGACACCGCCCTGCCGGAACTACGTGGATTCAGCATCTCGCCGGACGTTTTCACGCCCAACCGCGACGGCATCTCGGACCGCACCTGGGTGAATCTATATCTTTCCAAGGAGGCGCGCGTCACTGTTAACCTGATCGACGATACCGGCACAGGCCGCCCGATTGCCGAACAGGCCGGGACGATCCCGCCGGGTGACGTCGGCCTGCATACGTTTGAATATGAAGGCGGCGTGGACCTGGGCGTAAGCCCACCGCCCGATGGTCTGTATCAAGTCGTGGCGCTGGCCGAAGATGCCCTCGGGCAAAAAGTCCGCGCGACCGGCGAGTTGGAAATAGATTATGGCGGCGTCCCGCGCGCCGACATCGTAAACGCCACTGTCGAGTTCGACGACACGACCGTGGTGCTGGGCGAGACGCTGTACTTTACGCTGACGGTGGAAAATTACGGCGCAGCGCCCATCCGGACCACCGGGCCCGCGCCCGGCTTTGTGTATGCACAGGATGAGAACGCCAACACCCATGGCTGGTTTGACGAATCGGGCGCCTGGCGCGTGGGCATCGACTGCGACGTGTGCATTCGCGACTATCCCTGGCGCTGGGCGCTGGGCGATGTCTCCGAGCTGACGCGCATCGGAGACCATTACTACCTCATGCCGGGCCAGCGAGCCACGATCCGGGGCGGCATCACCATCACCTCCGAACCGGCGCGCAATCCGCTGTATTTCTGGGCCGGATTAATCCACGAGGACGTCGAAATCTCCAACGTCAACAACCGCGTCGACCCCCACTTTGTGACCATCGTCACGCCGTGACGGCGGGAAGGTGCGCGCGCCGTCCGTCGCCGCCGAGGGTTCGGCTGAGGCCTCCGAGGCCCGCTGCGCGAAAGCTCGGAGGCCTTCGGTGACGCTCATGCTGCAACTGAGGTTGGGCACGTTGGGGTATACTGAGGCGAAATTTCAAACCGAATAGAAGTTACGCAGTTGACGTTAAAGAAGGCGGCAAAACGCTGGTCGAGGCCGACAAGCGGTATCGAGACCCGTTTTGCCGCAGTTCTTGGTCTCGATACGTCCCTTCGGGGCTACTCGACCAGCGAACTACGTAACTCATATTTAAATTGCGCCAACCTTTAATCGCGTAGAATCAAACAGCAACTTATGACCACTCCAAGTCTGGCCGTACCGGCGCACGACGCATCGCCACAAGCAACCATTACAGACCGGCTTTCCGAGTTCCCGTGGTGGGTACTGTTTATCCTGTTTTCGGCCGCCATTCTCGTCTTCAACTTCGCCACGAACGCCACCTACGGGGAGGTACTCAACAACTTGATAGCGGGCGTACGCCTGACGGTGTTCGTCACCCTCACAGCCTACGCATTTGCAATCTCACTCGGGCTGATCACGGCGCTGGGACAACTCTCGCCGCGTGTGTCGGTGCGGAATGTCGCCACGCTCTATGTCCAGATCATTCGCGGTGTTCCCATCATCGTGCAGATTTTTTACACAGCGCTGGTAATCGTTCCGGCTGCTGTGGCCGGCGCGAACGCGTTGGGAGTACGGCTGGCGGACGCCGGCATCCTCGGAGTGGATAACGCACTGGTTGCGCTGAGCATCCGCGATGTGGATTTCGTCACGCGGGGGATCATCGCGCTCGCCATCAGCTACGGCGCGTTCTCGTCCGAGATTTTCCGCGCTGGTATTCAATCCATCGAGAAAGGCCAGCTTGAAGCAGCGCAGTCTCTGGGACTGTCGCGTCTGCAATCGCTGCGGCTCATCATCCTCCCGCAAGCTGTGCGGCGCGTGCTGCCGCCGCTGGGAAATGACTTCATCGCCATGCTTAAAGAATCGTCGCTGGTGTCCGTGCTGGGCGTGGACGAGGTGACGCATCTCTCGCGCAAATACGCGGCGGCGTCGTTCCGCTATGTGCCGACGTACAACACACTTGCATTCATCTATTTGAGCATGACGCTCGTGCTCTCGATGGGCGTCAAGTTTATGGAGCGCAAGCTCAAGACAGCTGAATAGCGCGTGTCAAGTCAAATGATAAT
>JBHHUI010000137.1:0-6922 GCA_046753805.1 Anaerolineales bacterium | reverse complement strand
GGAAATTGCTGGGTGTTGTTGGGGCCGTCCAAGATGACAAGTCCAATGGCGTCTGCCTGCGCATAGGCAAGCTGTTGTCCGTCCGGCCCCCAGGCGAAATTCGTGCCGTACCAACCATAGATGCCGCCGGCCGACGGCTCGAGGAGCGTTCTCGGGCGTCCGGTCGTCTGCCCGTTCTCGTCGAACGATACCAACTGCAGGTCGTTGTTGGCCTGCCAGCCGGGCGCGCGCTCGCGCGGCTCGCCGGTCGAAAACGCCACCCGGCGCGGCTCCGCCGGCGACCAATCAGCCCAGAGCACATTGTCAACTTTCAGGTCGAGTGGGTCCGGCTCGCTCTCGTTCGTTGCGATGGCCCACAGCGAATTAAATGTACCCTCCTTGCCAGCATTTCGCGTGAACAGCAGATAGCTGCCGTCAGGCGAGATTCGGAATACGCGCCCGTCGAGATCGCTGGATATTGTCAGCGGCTGCCGGCTCCCACTTGACTCGCGCATCACCCAGGCGTTTCCGGCCGAGAGGTATGCCAGCGTCCCCTCGATTGGGATGACGGTAAATGTGCTTTGTGCGCCTACCATGACGATCTCGGGAATGGGGGCTGTGAGTTCGTTGCGGCGGACGGCCGAGCGGGAAAACTGCTCGCCGTCTTTGTACACGGTCCGGTAGGTAATCTCCTCCATCCCGTTTCGGCCGGTCTGGAGGAGCCGTGTTTCACCGTCGGGCAGGCCTTCGTTGCGCACGATCTGCTCGTCGAATGGGATTTCCACTTCTTCGATCTCAAGCTCTTCGATGACTCGCACAATGGTGATCGTCATTCCATCCGTCAACGGGGAGAACTCGCCGGGCGTAATTTCGTCCAGCGGTGCGAGTGTGAGGCCGGCCTCAGCGATGACGTCGCGCACGACCGAACCGTCGGATGTGACCGTTTCCGCCGCGCCGTCATGGACAATCGTCACTGTGAGGGTCTGTGGGTCAACCGAGCTGGCAGCCGGCGCGCATGCGGCCACGAGGAACGCGACTACTACTGATGACCGTCGCAGAACGCGCATGGCCGCAATCCTACCATAGGAGCCAAACTACAGACTCTCGAGGTCCCGCCGAACTCGGAGGCCTTTGGCGACATCTTTTGCGAGCCCGCTTTTGCGGTTTTGCTTGACGAAACGACTGCCCCACGTTAGAATCCTGCCGCCAAGTTAAGGGCGTTTGCCCAATCTGACGCGCCGCTCGCGGGGTCGTTTCTGGCAAGTCGTGGAAACGCCCCCGTTTGTTGTGTAGGAGCCTGATCATGCCCGACGAGCCTGAAACTGCACGCGAAACGGCGTTGTTCGCTGCGCCCGACGGACAGACGGTTACGGGTGAAGTCGTCAACATCTCGCAGGGTAGCGCGCAGACAGTGCATGCGGACACGGTCCGCATCGTGCAGGGCGGCGCAAACCACGTCTCCGGCGGCGAGGTGGAAATTCGGCAGGGCGGCGCAACCGTGGTGGATGCTGACGTGGTGCACGTGGAACAGGGCGGCATCGTGGCGGCGCGGGCCGGAACCATCGGAGTCGAGCAGGGCGGCGTGATCGTCGGCGTGGCGGACAAACTGCAATTGTCAAATGCGGGCGGCGTGTTTGTAATTGGCGATCGCGTGCAGAGCGAAAACTCGCGTGCGGCTATATTACTGGCGCGCGAAGTGAACGGCCCGGTGGAGACTGTACTCGATACGCAAGGCGCCGCGGTCGCCGGCATTGCAGCCGGCATCGCCGTCGGCGTGATGCTGTTCGTCAACTCGCTGTTGCGGCGACGTCGGTAGAGGACCAACCACTGACTTACGAAGGCGCCAGGGAATCACGAAGTTCAAAGTGGATCGCTGGAGCCGGGCATTAACACCCTTGCGGCGACGATTTGTGCCTTTGTGTTTCAGAGAGATATCGACCAGAGAGAAAAATAGATGGACAACGTAAGAATAGAAGCGAGCACGCGCACTGCAGTGCGCAAGGGACTCGGCAAACTGCGCCGCGAGGGTCAGCTGCCCGGCGTCATGTACGGTGGCAAGTCGGACCCGCGAGCGATCCAGATGGATGCCCACAACGTTGGGCTTGTGCTGGACCGGTTGCAGGGCACTGTGCTCATCGATCTGGCCGTGGACGGCGACGTACACAAGACGGTGGTGCGCGATGTGCAGCGCGACGTGTTGCGGGGCAATCTGCTGCACGTCGATTTTCTTGAAGTTGCGATGGACCAGACGATTGTCACCATGGTGCCGGTGCACCTTGTGGGTGAAGCGCCCGTGTTATCGGAAGGCGACTACATGATTTCGCAGCTCCTGACCGAGGTCGAGATCGAATGTCTGCCGGGCGACCTGATCGCGAACATCGACGTCAGCGCCGAAGAACTGACCACCCCCCAATCAGTCATATCGGTCGAAGACCTGTTTGCGCCGAAGAGCATCACGATCATGAACGACCCGGACGACGTTGTCGCCCGCGTGGCCTTTGCTACGCGCGTGGTGGAGCAAGAAGAAGAGGAAGAAGTCGCCGAGTTCGACGCCGAAGCGGTCGAGGTTGTCGAACGGGGCCACGAAGGCGAACCTGCTGCCGAAGGCGTAGAGCCGGACGCCGGCGAATAGACCCTTTTCAGACTGAAAGACCACTGCGCGCTCGCGGAGAGGGGCAGAGCCGGCCGGGAGCGCGCACGCGCGTTACAGTTCCCCTTTCCTACTACGAGACCCGCGCGCCTGCGTTGATTGGCCGGGGGCATTTAATCCACGAGGGAATGCGCGATGGCAATTCACAAGCTTAACACCGAGGAACTCGAGGCTGCACTCGGCGAGTTGCCCGGTTGGGCCGTGGTGGATGGAAAGCTCCGGCGCGAGTTTAAATTCAAGGATTTCCGCGCGGCTTTCGGGTTTATGACCCGTGTGGCGATGGAAGTCCACGCATACGACCACCACCCCGAATGGTTCAATGTGTATGGGACGGTGCGCATCGACCTGGTAACGCACGCAGTGGATGGCATCTCGAACCGGGATATCGAGCTGGCGAGACGGATCAATACACTCTCGGCGTGACGACAGCGGAATGCTTGGTCTCCGGGCGAAGCCGTCACTCCGCTCAGGCTGCGACCTCGACGGCGGCCGGCGCGCTGGCGCTCACGCCTGAGACCGTCGGCAGTCCCTGCGCTGCACACGCACTCTGCTTGCCCGGATCGCCGACGATCACATCGGCGGGACGCCCCATGCGCCGCAGGGCAAAGATCGCCGGCAACGCTAAAAACGAGAACAAGCCACCCAGCACGTAGCCGCTGGCAATGGAGCGCACCTGCGAGATGTAGCCCAGCCCCCCCTGGCCAGCCATACTCCCGCCACTGCCCACAAGCGAATCAAATGAGATCACCGTGGCGCGCTGCCCGGATGGGATTACCTGGTGGATGTAAGCCTGTTTCACCGGCGTCATCACGCCGTACGTTGCAGTGACGATCAGGTATAGCCCCACAGCCACATAGAAGTTGCCGACCAGGCCGACGCCCACTGCCGCCGCAGCCTGAATACCCAGCGCCCACGCTAACAGGGTGGTGCGCTTGCCGCAATAGCGTGCGAACCATTCGACCACGCCATTGCCGGCCATCATCGAAAGCGCGACCAGCGCGGCGATCGTGCCGGCTACCCAGGGCAGGTCCCGACCGAGCAGCTCAAGAAAATAAGGCTGCCAGGCGTAAAAGCCCCACGCCGTAAACATGGATACAACCATCCCGGATACGATCAGCATCCGCACCTCGCGCTGCTGCCAGCCAAATTGCACACTGTTGCGCGCGACGCTCGCCATCTCCGTCGGCAGTTCTCGCAGGGTCTTCTTGTGCGGTTCGAAGCCGATATCGTGCATGGTTATATACGCCACTGCAAACACAGCTGCCAGCAGGATCGCCCGCCCCACGAACGGGAACGATAAATTCAGGCTGCCCAGCACGCCGCCGCCGATTGTGCCCACCAGCATGGCGGCGCCCGAAACAGCCGCCGAGCGTGCAAATATCTGGTCGAGCTTGCCCGCGAACCCGGTGGCGGCCAACGCATCCACCAGCCATGCTTCCACTGCGCCTGAGTAGAATGTGAAGCCAAGGCCGAGGACCACCGACATGGCTGCAAATCCTACCAGCCCGCCGCCGACCTCCGCCACGGCGACGTAGCCCAGCGTGCCGATCATGACGACGGCCAGACTGAGCAGGAACGAGGCGCGCCGCCCGCGCGTATCCGCCAGCACGCCGGTGGGAATCTCGAACACAGCCATACTGCCGGTGAACACTGCATTGGCGATGAATACGCCGAAGATGTCCAGCCCGGCGTCCAGCAGGAACAGGGTGTTGACGCCCCAGATGAGCGAAGACGACAACGTATACATACCCGCAATGAGCAGGTAATTGCGAATCACCCGATTTGAAGTTGTCATGGGGTGGAACGATCAGGCTATCTGGGAGTCAGGCCCAGGTCGAGGAATGCCTGGTCCGGATAGCACCAGGCCCAGACCTCGCCCGGCTCGAACGAGCGCACGATGGGATGGTCGCTTTCGTGCGCGTGCTTGCGCGCGTGGGTATTCTTCGAATCTTCGCAGCAACCGACTTTGCCGCAGGTCAGGCACAGGCGCAGGTGTACCCAGGTATCGCCTATCTTCAGACACTCTTCACACCCTGCGGTAGTGCTGGGCTGGACATTTCTGACCATGTCGGCGTGCGTGCATTCTGGCATGGGAGCTCCTGTCTCGCGACGTGACGTGTAGTTGATTATACCGTTTCACGTGTGCGTGGCGACCGGTTCTGCTGCTGGCGGCCGGCGCGCCAGAGTCAACGCGGGTAGCAACGTAATGACGGTGAGCAACCCGCCCACCCAATACGGAGTGGTCGGCGTGATCGCAAACAAGACGCCGCCCAGCGCCGTTCCCACGATGATCGACAGACTCGCAGCGGACTGGTACACCCCCAGTACGCCGCCGCGCAACTCGTCAGCGACCGCCCTCGTCGAAAGCGACTGCAACGGCGGCATCGCCAGCCCGAGGCCGCCGGCAAAGAACAGGGCGCCGAACACCGCCAGCCACGGCGATGCGACCACGGCCCAGATCAACAAGCCGATCGTGCGCGCCAGCAACCCGCCGACAACGAGGCTTTCTTCGCGGTAGCGCTTAAGCGCCCGCGGCAATACATATGTCTGGGTGAAGAACTGGGCGAAGCCCACTGACGTGAGCAGCAACCCGATGCCGAGGCTCGCCGTGCGCGCATCATAGGCCGTGAAAAGCACCGCTTCCCCGAACAGTGCAAAGGTGGACTGTACCAGCCCGAGCGCGAACTGGCCGACAAACGCGATGGCGAGCACTAGCACGAGCGGCACATTGCGCAGAATGGCGGCCGGCCCCAGCCCGCCCCGTTTGAAGCGCTTGTTGACCTCGCGTTGCTCTGGGGTCAGCGCTTCGTCCAGTGTGCGCCAGGTGAGCACGATGGTGAGCGTCGCGGCGACCGCTGCCACCCAGAACGGCGCAGCTTCGCCGAATACCGACACCAGCACGCCGCCGATGGCCGGTCCGAACATGAAGCCCAGTCCGAACGCTGCGAAGATATAGCCAAGCGCCTGTGTGCGCTTCTCGCGCGGCGTGATGTCGGTGACGTAAGCTTGCGCTGCGATGATGTTTCCTCCAGTGATGCCGTCCAACACGCGGGAGGCGAACAACTCGGCGGCGCTGCCGGCGAGGGCAAGCATGACGAAACTGAGCGCCGTGCCGATCTGGCTCACGATCAGCACTGGCACGCGCCCGTAGCGGTCGGACAGACGCCCGATATACGGACCGGCGATGAACTGGGCAATAAAAAATGACGATACCAACAACGTGATCGACTGCGGCGCAAGGCCGAAGTGGCGCTGCGCATATAACGGCAACACCGGCAGGATCATGCTGGCGCCGAGCATTTGCACGAAAACAATTGCCAGGATGGTGAAGAGGCGCCGGTCGAGCTTGAGCCGGCCGGCCGCTGGATATTTGGTCATTGTGGGCGTCGGGGTTAATCCATGTGGTCGATCAGACCGGCCACCTGCAGGAGTGAGAGCGTCATGCGGGCAGTTGCGCCCCAGATCACATACCCATCGTACGGGGCGTAGTAGTACACGGCGACCTTGCGACCCGGAACGATCGGCTCGCGATAGCGCGTTTCCAGGTTGGTTGGATCGGCCAGCCAGCGCAGCGGCACGCCGAAAACGGCGGTGGCCTCGGCGGGGTTGAGCTTGAACTCGTACGGATACGTGAATGTCGCCACTACCGGCGTGATGCGCCATTGCATGACCGTAATCAATTCGTCCAGCGCGCCGAGCACAGTCACGTCGGCGCGGTGCAGCCCGATCTCTTCTTCGGTCTCGCGCAGGGCGGTATCGATGCGGTCGCGGTCTTCGGGGTCCACGCTGCCACCCGGAAACGAGACTTGCCCCTTGTGCTCTTCCACCGTGTCAGTGCGCTGTGTAAACAGCAAGTGCCATTCGCCGTCCGCCAGGTAAAGTGGAGTGAGCACGGCCGCCGGACGCGCGCGCCACTCTGCGCGGACTTGCGTGGAACGCGCCTGCAGGCGTGCGCGCAGCGCCTCCGGAAAATTATCCGCCATTCGGCTGCGAAGCGGAAACCCCGGTAGAGTCCGCGAAAATCACCGGCCGCGCAAAGACCAGGTAGCCTGTGTGTCCGACCATGCGCTCGTCGGGCCGGAAGCGGGCAGCCACGGTCTTGTACTGTCGGAGCAATAGCTCTACGACCTCAGGGAAAATAAAGGCATGGCGGTGGAGCACTGTCAGCATTTCGATCACCTGGTTGGCAGTCGGCACGAGCGCGCCGAAATGTCCGCCGGGACTCAACGCCGCGCGCACCACGTCCAGATAATCCCACGGGTTGGGGAGATCCAGGAACAGGGCGGGCACGTC
>JBHHUI010000136.1:0-6971 GCA_046753805.1 Anaerolineales bacterium | reverse complement strand
CGGGCTTTCCGACCTCGAATTCCTGACTGGACTCGGCGTCCAGGAGCGCCTGAACTTCGCGCGCACCGAGTGGAAGCGCATCCACTACTTCCTCTACACAACCGGGCAGCGGGTCGGCGCGCCGACGGACGAATTTGAAGAATACCTGCTCGACTGGTATGCGCTGGATGAACTGCCGGAGATGTTCTGGCCCGAGCAGCGCCGGCTGCTTGTGGAGAACCGCGCCGAAATAGAAGCGGCCGTCGCTGGGTGACCCCACAGTTTGCGCGCGGGCGTTCCCAATTGAGTGGGAGTGACGCCTCGCTTGTGGGCCCCGGTTGTGTGGCCTGCTGCCGACGAAATCGGGCTGCTCTGTCCGGCGCCGCCGGCGTGGACGTCCCAAATAACATGACAATCCCAATCATCCTCCGCTTCGAGAAAATCAGCGCCGCCGATCTGCCGCTGGTGGGCGGTAAAGGGGCGAACCTGGGCGAGATGGCGCGCGCCGGACTGCCGGTCCCGCCCGGATTCTGCGTGACGACCGCTGCTTTTCGGGCTTTCATGGAAGCGTCCGGCGCCGCCGCTGCAACGTACGCTGCGCTGTCCGGGCTTGCGCCCGCCGATCTGGCGGGCGTGCGGATGGCCGGAGCTCGAATTCGTAGGCGATTGCTGAATGCGCCGATCCCGACCGACGTGTCGGACGCGGTGCTGGCGGCCTTCGACACGGCCGGGGCTGAGCAGGCCTTTGCAGTCCGTTCCAGCGCCACCGCCGAGGACCTGCCGGGCGCTTCCTTTGCCGGCCAGCAAGATACCTTCTTAAATGTGCGCGGCGCGGACGACCTGCTCGACAAAGTGCGCGCCTGTTGGGTCTCGCTTTTCACCGACCGCGCCATCCTCTATCGGATGCAGAACGGATTTGATCATGGCGAGGTAGCGCTGTCAGTGGTTGTGCAGCGCATGATCGCGCCGGACGTGTCCGGGATCATGTTCACGGCGGATCCGGTCAGCAACCATCGTCACCGGGCTACCATCGATGCAAGTTACGGCCTTGGCGAGGCGCTCGTGCAAGGCATCGTCTCGCCTGACCACTATAAAGTCGACAAGCGCACGGGCGAGATAGCGGCGATCGGGGTGGGCGACAAACTTGTCGCCATCCGGCCGCTCCCCCACGGCGGCGTCGCCGAGCAAGCGGTCCGCCCCGAACTGCAACGTGTGCGGTCGCTATCGGATGAGCAAGTGCGCGCGCTCGTGGCAATGGGCGCGCGCGTGGAAGCCCACTACGGTACGCCGCAGGACATCGAATGGGGACTGCAGGGCGGCGAGTTGTTCCTGCTGCAAACACGGCCGATCACTTCGCTGTATCCGCTGCCAGAGCCGCCGCCGCGCGACAGAGCGCTACGCGCATACGTCAGCCTGAACCACGCACAGGTGATGACCGACCCCATGCCCCCCATGGCGATCTCGATTTGGCGGCTGCTCCTGCCCTTCGGTATATCCAGCGCGCTGGGGACGCCGAACCCGTATGTGTGCGGGGCGGCCGGGCGAATCTACCTCGATGTGACGCCGATGCTGCACCACCCCATTTCTCGACGCGTGATGCCGCGCATGCTCGTGGTGGCCGACCCGCTCATCGCCAATGCTGTCGGGGCGCTGATTGCGCGCGCAGATTTCAGGAGCGGCGCAAAACAAATGCGCGATCGGTTGACCACGCCGCGTCTGTTGCGGTGGTTTGCGCCGCTGATTCTGCAAGCCCTGGTTCGGTTATGGCTGATTGCGCCGGAGGGCGCGTCCGACAAACTGGCTGCCAACCTGGACGCGTATATTGATGCTGCAAGTGAGCGGATCGCGGGCTTCCCGACCGGCCTCCAACGACTGCGGGCGGTACACGCCTGGCTCGCTCGGATATTTATTGAAGCAGCGCTCCCGCTGCCGCCCTATCTCATGGCCGGTGGGTTGGCGCTGCTGCTGCTCAAAAAGCTGACACACGGCCGCGCCGCGCCGGCCGATCTCGACGCCCTTGTGCGCGGTCTGGTCGGCAACGTGACGACCGACATGGGCCTGGCGGTGGGCGACCTGGCGGACGTGGCGCGCCGCTCGCCGGAGCTGGCTGACCGCCTCCAGAATCTCCAGTCACCAATCTCTGATCTCACAACCGTTCCCGGCGGCGCGGACTTCCTGGCGGCCCTCGACCGCTTCCTGCAACGCTACGGCGCGCGCGGCCCGTCTGAAATTGATATCAGCCGCAAGCGCTGGCGCGCGGATGCCGGTTCGCTGCTGGCGGTGATCGCCGGCAATCTGCAGCATACCGAGCCGGGCGCGCACCGCGCTCATCACCGGCAGCTGCTGGAGGCCGGACAGGCCGCCGCCGAGCGGCTGGTGAACGTCGTCCGTGTCGGCCCGCTTGGCGCGCTCCGCGCGGCTCTGGTCCGTCGAATGGTGCGTGTCGTGCGCAACCTGATGGCCGTGCGCGAGCATCCCAAGTTTATGCTGGTTCGCGGTATGGATATCGCAAGGCAGGCCATCCTCGAAGCGGCCGATATGCTTGCAGCGCAAGGAAGGCTGGCCGCAACTGACGATGTGTGGTTCTTGACATTGCCTGAACTTATCGGTTTATTTGAGCGTCCGGGCGAGGACGCGCGGGAGGTCGTCGCTGCGCGGCGCGAAGAATTCGCACGCTTCCATCACCTGACGCCGCCGAGAGTTATCACCAGCGACGGTGAAATCCTCACTGTCGCCTACACGCGCGCGGACCTGCCGGCCGGCGCACTGCCGGGCAACCCGGTCTCAGCCGGCGTTGTGGAGGGCGCGGCGCGCGTTGTACTCGACCCCGGCGCGGAAGTGCTCCATGCGGGCGAGATTCTGGTCGCGCCGTTCACCGATCCGGGTTGGACGCCGCTGTTCATCAACGCGGCCGGGCTGGTCATGGAGGTGGGCGGGGTGATGACGCACGGCTCCGTCATCGCGCGGGAGTACGGCATCCCCGCCGTGGTCGGCGTGCTGGAGGCCACGAAGCGCATTCGCACGGGGCAGCGCATTCGGGTGCATGGGGATAACGGCTATGTGGAAATCCTGTAGCTTGCGGGATTCCGGCGGGAATTGAAAGCGGTCAACAGCCTCGCGCCGTTGCGTTAAATGCCGGTTGTTCCGGCTTGTCCGGGTTCGGGGAGTCTTGCCGGCAGCGCCTGCTACGCGGCGGTCAGCGCTTGCAGGATTTCGTCCAGCGCGCCATCCGCCAGCGCGCGCAGCTCGTCGTCGGTGCGGTCCTGGATCGGGTGGGGCACGAAGACGGCGGCCGGATCAAATCCGAGCGCGCGGGACTGCGCCTCGGCGGCTTGGACGAACTCGCGTGAGGCCACAAAGACGCTCGGCAGCCCCCGCTCCTCTAAGTTGGTGATGTCGTGCACACTGCACGTCGTGCAGGACCCTCAATCGGCGAGGGCTTCCACCACCACGTCGCATTCGGTCGCGATCTGCTGCCGCAATGGGTCGGGTGCGACGCGTGTGTAGGTGGGCTTGCGATAGCGGCGCACGGTCAGGCCGCGCGCTTCCATCTGCCCGGCGAGTTGGTCGATGAACACGTCGCCGCGCGCCTTGGAGATGTCGAGCAGCCCGATGGTGAGGCCATCCAGCGCATCCGGGCGCGGCGCGTGCTGCCGGGCGGCCGGCGCGCGTTCGGAGGTCGGGTCGAGCAGGATGCGGTTTGTGGTCATGTGTTTATTACCTATTTCCGCGGCATGGGTTGTAATTTGACGCTGCGTCTTACCAGCAGAATCTACTCCGGGTATCGCCGTCGCCATTCATACAGCGCAATAGCCAGCGCATGCGTGACGTTCATCGAGCCGTTGACGCCATACATGGGGATATACACAGCCTGCTCGCAGGTTTCCAGTATCGCCGTTGGGATGCCGTGGCGTTCGTTCCCAATGAGGTAGGTGCACTCTAGTGGCAGATCAGTGTCGAAAATGTTTGCCGAATTGCTCGTCAACTCAACGGCGATAAGCGGCTGTTTACAGCGCGTCAGGAATTGATCCTGAGTCCACGATTCCCACTCGACCAGCGCCTCAGTGTTGCGCGCCGTACGTTGAATACGCTTGAGCGGATAATCGAACTGCTGTTCATCATGCACGAGGATGACGCGCCGGCTGCCCGCGGCATCCGCAAGCCGGAGCACACTTCCGACGTTTTCCACCAGTTGCAGGCCTACGGCGACGACAGCAGGTGCAGGGGGGAATAAGCCGCGAGCACGCAGCTTGTACTGCTGCTCGTACAAAAACTGACTGTCGAGTTGTTCCCCGACTCCAATCTACCTACTCATAATCGTTCACAATCTTCCGGCACGGATGTTGTGCCGTTGTAGTTCTCCTATAGCAGTTTGCCTGCCTTGTCCAGATGCCGGGTGTAATGGCCTACTTCGCGCCCGTTCTTTTTATACTGCACGATTTCGTCGGTGCCTCCGGGCGCATACCTGTCGGACGGATATACGACGAGCCACACTTCCCACTGATCGCCATCGGGACACCGGTATCTTTCACGCAGGCGCTCCATACGGTTTGCTCGCGACCAAGTCTGACGAGATTATACCGTCGCCCCGTCGTTACTCCCGCACTGCGACGGTCACCGGCTGCGAGCCGCCGCGCCCGGCCGCCGGCCAGCCGCCGACGATGGCTGAGAACAGCCCGGCCGTTCCGCCTGCATGTACGATGAGGATGCCATCCGGGCGGAACTTGGGCATGACCTCTTGCACCCTGCTTGCGGGCACGCCCTCCGCGATGCCGCCCGCCCCGCGCACCAGCTCCGCGCCGGGAATCTGCAACACGGCATGTAGTTCATCCTTGAGCCGCGCTTTGCTCCATCCGGCCTCCCGGAACACGCGCGCGTGCTCCGGCGAGACCACGAGCAGCGCGTCGGAAGCCAGCGGCACTTTGGCGTGGCACACTGTCTGCAGGCTGGCGGCGAATGAGCGCGCCAGCGATTCGGGCGTGCGCGATATCTGATCCATAACGGCCTGCACGCCGTCCCCGGCAAAGAGCGTCACCGTCGATTCGTCCGGTGCGAAGCCGCGCTCGACCGCCAGCGATTCCCACGGCGAGGTCTCTTCCGACTCCGCGAAGCAGAAGGTGTACTTGCCGGGGTTGCCGAGCACAGCCCGGTCCACCTCGCCCGGACGGCCGCCGCCGATGTTGCGGATCACGAGTTGCAGCGCGCGTCCGATGGTGGCGTTGGCGCGGTTGCCCTGTCCGAGCGCATTCACGCCGCTATTCATGCCAATGCGTTTCGTAATCGGCCCGTTGACGATGACGACTGGGCTGGAGAAATAGGTGGTGGCGAGCACGCCTTGCATGGCGAAGTCGTCTTGAATAGCCGCTTCCACCGCCGCCAGCACCACCGGCATGTATTCCGACTTGCAGCCCGCCAGCACGGCATTGATGGCGACTTTCTCCACCGTGCACTCCGCATAATCCGGGGGAATCAGTCCGACGATGTCGGCCGGTGCGCGCATTGTACCGCCCAGCATGCGCAGTACGCGCTCGGGCGTCGGCGGCACAACCGGCAGCCCGTCGCTCCAGCCGCGGGCATAGGCTGCTTCGCTCTCGTCTTCTGCTTCCGCAAGTTCGACGCGGCGCGAACGCAGGCTGTCGCCGTACTTTGCGGCGAGTTTCTCCGGTATGCCCGGTTCGACGCTGAGCGAACCGCAGCCGGGTCGCCAGTCCGGCAGGCCGGGCCCCAGCCCGACAACGCCGGTGAACGCTTCCCACTCGGCGCGGTCCCAGCCCACAATGCGCGCCGTCTCGCGTCCGGCTTCCATGCGGATCAGCGTGGGTACGGTCTCGATGGCCAGATGGAATGATACTTCGAGTTCTGAGTCGTCGATGACATCCGGCAAATCGCGTGGAAAGCCTGGATCGTCCTGCGAATAGGTTGACAGGCGCGCGCCGCTGCCGGCGAGTTGGTGGAACACCGGCTCGATCTCCCTGCACGTGGAGCAGCCGCGCTGGCAAATCAGGATCAGGCCGTCCGAGGGGAGCTTCACTTGCAGCTCAGTCCGCTGCGGCCGTCGTTGCCGCGGCCGGCAATGCGCGTCGCCGGCGGGTCAGCACGAGGAAGTTGCCCGCCAGAATCAGCGCCACGCCGACGAGCGCGGGCGCGCTCCAACGGTAGTCCTCGACAAGCGTGGAAATAAACAGCGCCACCAGCGGGAAGAGCATGGAACTGTATGAGGCCTTGTCCGCGCCGATGCGCCCGATGAGGGTGAGATATGCGCCGAATGCCAGCACCGAACCAAATATGGAAAGGTAGAACAACGAGCCGACATAGGCGACTGTGGGCGTGAATGTGATCGGCGCGTCGGTAATCGCCGCCACCAGAAACATGAGCAGCGCGCCGTAGCCCATCCCGAATGCATTGGTCTGGACCACGGGCAGGCCGGCGCGCTGGTTGCGGGCGGAGGTGATGTTGCCCAGCGACGCGGAGAGCGTTCCGCCCAGCCCTAGCAGCAATCCCAGCACCGCCGCGTCGGACAGGCTGATCCCCACCACTTCGGGCCAGAAGAGCAGCCCGACGCCGAGCAGCCCGAGTGACGCCCCAAAGACGACCTGTGGGCGCACCGGCGCGCCGATGAACAGCGCCCCGACGATTACGTTCATAAAGACAATGGTTGAAAATACGATTGCAACCAGGCCGCTGGTAACGTGTAGTTCTGCTGCATAGACGAGCCAGTAGTTGACTGAAAACAGGAACACGCCCTGCAGCGCCATATAGAAATGTTCGCGGCGTGTAAACCGCAATTTGCGCCCGGTGAAACGGCTGAATGCCAGCAGCAGTACCGAGGCGAGTGCAAAGCGGTATGTGACCGAGAGCAGCGGGTCCACATCACCCAGTTGGAACTTGATCGCGATCCATGTCAAGCCCCAGATGAGGACCGTGGTCGTGTAGAGAAGCAGGTTTTGAAAGTTGATCATTGGGGAGACCTCCGAGGTTTCGAAAACCTCGGA
>JBHHUI010000135.1:0-6978 GCA_046753805.1 Anaerolineales bacterium | reverse complement strand
GATCCTGGTCGCAACCGGCATGAAATAACCCATATAATGCGGTCTGATTTGTACTTGCAGGACAATGTGACTAGAATACGCGCGCGCGTGGTTTTGAACACGAACTAACATAGGATGCTGCCGCCGGAACCAGAAACCGTACGCCAAGGAGAGAATGCCGATGCCTCCCGTCAAGGGTAAGGTTGTCATCGTCACCGGCGCATCGTCCGGCATCGGCGCTGCGACCGCCCGCCAGTTTGGGCTTGCGGGTGCGAAGGTAGTGCTGGCGGCGCGCCGCGTCGACAGGCTGGAAGCGCTGGAGTCTGAAATCAATGCCATGGGCACGGGCGCGGAGGCCGAAGCCATCCCGGCTGATGTCTCCGATCTGCAGGCAATTCAGGGCTTGGTAGCCGCGTCGCTTGAACGCTTTGGGCGTATTGACGTGCTCCTGAACAATGCCGGGTTCGGTCGCCTTAAATGGCTGGAGCAATTCGATCCGGTCAAAGATATCGAAGCCCAGGTGCGCGTCAATCTGCTGGGCGTGATCCAGACGACCCGCCAGGTGTTGCCGCACATGATCACGCAGCGGTCCGGTCACATTATCAATATGTGCTCGCTGGGCGGCAAAGTCGCTACGCCCACCTACACCGTCTACGCCGCCTGCAAATTCGGAGTACACGGATTTAGCGAAGCGCTGCGGCGGGAGGTGAGTGCGTGGGGGATTCGTGTGGGTGTTGTCTATCCCTTTGGCGTAGCATCGGAATTCAAGGCGCACACCGGCTCCGAACGGAAAACGGGCTACACGACGCCGAAGTGGCTTCTGTTGTCGCCGGATGACGTTGCCTCGGCTGTGCTGTCCATGGTGCGAACACCGCGCGCCGAGCGCGTCCTGCCGGCGGTGATGCGGTTCATGGTGCTGCTCAACCGGGTTGCGCCAGGCCTTGTCGATTGGACCGCGCGCCGCAAATTTGTGATCGCGGAACGCGAAGAGGAATTGCGCGCGGCGGGGCTGCTGTGATGACCCTCACCCCGGCCTCGTCTCCCGCACGCTGGAGAAGGGCTGAGGGCGGGGCGGGAGCCGGCAATGTCCTTTCACGATAAAACCGTTCTTATCACCGGCGCGACGGGTTCAGTCGGACCGGCGGTCGTGCTTGCGTTTGCGAGCGCCGGCGCGAACATTGTGCTGGCCGCACGCAGCGCAGACAAGATGGACGCGCTCGTGCGCGAGCAGGGCCTCGACGCCGGCCGCGCGTTGGCGCACCCCACCGACGTGACCGATCCCGGGAGCGCGCAGGCCTGCGTGCAGGCGGCGCGGGACGCATTTGGGCGGGTAGATGTTCTTGTCAACCTGGCCGGTGGTTTCCGAGGCGGTAAACTGCTCTACGAGATGGACGATGGCGACTGGCAGTTCCTGATGGATCTGAACGCCCGTTCCGTCTTCAACATGTGTCGGGCGGTTGCGCCGGTCATGCTCGCACAGAGCTACGGCAAGATTGTCAACGTCGGGACGAAGCAAGCGCTGTCGGGTGCGGCGCGGTCTTCCATTTACGGGGCCTCGAAAGCCGCCGTACTCCGCATGACTGAATCGCTTTCTAGTGAGTTGTGCGCCGACGGCATTAATGTCAACGCGATCATACCCAGTACGATCGATACGCCGGACAATCGAAAGGCCATGCCCAAGAGCGACTTCAGTCGCTGGGCAACGCCCGCCCAGGTGGCAGCCGTCATCAAGTTTCTGGCTTCGGACGCAGCGGACGCCGTGCACGGCGCGTTCGTACCAGTCGCCGGGAAAAGATAAGACTCTCCCCCATCCCCAGGTCGTCTCCCAATCTTGTCGCTGCTGCTGTTACGGTCGGCGCGGCGCTGTAAGGGTGGCGCCTGCCATGGAGATACCCAATGGACGAAACGCTTATTCAAGTCGCGGCAGTGACGGACTGCCCGCCGGGCGCCGTGAAGACCGTCACCGTCAACAACGTCGATATTGCCCTCGTAAACTACGAAGGCGATTTCTACGCCCTCAACAACCGCTGCCCGCATCGGGGCGGCCAGCTCGGTGACGGTACGCTGCAAGGCACCGACCTGATCTGTCCGCTCCACGGCTGGGATTTTGATGTGCGCACCGGCATTTCACGCTACAACACGCTCGACGGCGTGACTACCTATCCAGTCATCGTGCAGAATGGCAAGGTCTTTCTCAACCGCAGCGATATTCCCATCGAGCCGATAGAATACGACGACTATCTCTCCAAGTGGCGCCGGCCGTTCGACGACCGCGAACTGGAGATGAACTACATCCACTACCTCGCGCGTGGCAAGCAGAAAAAGTTGGAGGCCATGCGCACCGGCCAGCCAGTGCCGCTGATGGAAAGCCTGCTGTTCCTGCCCGGCCAGGTGGCGCAATTGCCGTTACTGGACGACGAGCCGGTGGACGTGCAGTGCATTCTCGGCCCGCAGGCGGCCCGGCCGCTGGAACTGCGCATCCCGGTTTACATTAGCCATATGAGTTATGGTTCGCTCAGCCCGGAAAGCAAAACCGCCCTGGCCGCCGGGGCAAAACGTTTTGGCACGGCCATCTGCTCCGGCGAAGGCGGCATGCTCCCGCTGGAACGCGAGGCCGCCGGAGACTATATCTTCGAAATGGCGTCCGGCTATTTTGGGTTCACCGACGAGAACGTGCGGAAGGCGTCTGCTATTGATTTCAAATTTGGGCAGTCCGCCAAAGCGGGGTTGGGCGGTATCCTCCCGGCGCACAAGGTCACGTCCGAGATCGCTGCCGTGCGGGGCGTACCGGAGGCCGTCGAAGTGCATTCGCCGTCCCGCTTCCCAGACCTGAACTCGCTGGACGATATCCGCGCGCGCATTGCGCAGCTGCGTACGCTGACCGACGGCCCCATCGGAGCCAAGATGGCTGCCAGCCATATCGAGCGCGACCTGGAAGCGGTGGCCTATTGTGGTTTTGACTTTGTGACGCTCGACGGGCGGGGAGGGGGCACAGGCGCGGCCCCCATCCATGTGAAAGACAACATTTGCGTGCCGTTGATCTACGGCTTGCCGCGCGCCCGCCGCTGGCTGGACGAACACAGCCACGCCGACATTACGTTGGTGGCCACCGGCGGCCTGCGTACGCCGGCGGATTTTGCCAAGGCGCTTGCGCTCGGCGCGGACTGTGTCGCCATCTCTACCGCCGCCATGATGGCGATCGGCTGCCAGCAGTATCGCGCCTGCCACAACAACACCTGCCCCGTCGGCATCGCCACGCAGCAGTCCAAACTGCGGGCTCGCTTCGACGTTGCGCAGAGCGCCCAGCGACTGGTCAATTTCCTGACAGCAACCGAAGCGGAGTTAATGGACTTTTGTCGCATGATGGGACACTCCCGCATCGCCGATCTGAGCATCGACGACCTCGTCACGCTGGACGACGCGCTGGCGCGATACACGCTGATACCACACGCAGCAGAGTATCGTCCAACGTCATAGCGTCGGAAGGTCAAACGTCGTCTTGTTAAATGGATGTTTGACGTTCGACGTTAGGCGCGTCAGAGTTGATCCGCCGAGCTGATGATCTCCACGATGCTTGGCCCCTGGTCGAATGCCAGCGCCTCCTCGAACGCGGGGCGAAGTGCGTCGGCGCTTTCCACCCGAATCCCTAAACCACCACAGTTCTCCGCGTAGCGTGCGAAATTCGGGTTGTGCAGCGCCGTCTGCCATACGTGGAAGTCGCCCGCGCGCTGCTCGCGGCTGATCTTCGCCAACTCCGAGTTGTTGAGCAGGATGAGCGTAATCGGCATCTTATATTTCACGGCGGTCGTGAACTCGGCCAGGTACTGCCCGAAACCGCCGTCGCCGGCCACGGCCACGATCTTGCGCTGCGGCGCGGCTGCCCACGCGCCCATCGCCGCTGGGAAGGCAAAGCCAATCGAGCCGAGATAGCCGGACATCAGCACGTGCTGGCGTTTTGCCTCGAAGTACATGCCGAACGCGTAGGTGTTGTTGCCCACGTCCACGGCGATGACGGCATCTGTTGGTACGGCTTCTGACAGCTCCGCAAAGATACGGGCGTTGGGCACGCGCCCGCTAGGGCCGTAGGCCGCAGCGCGTTTGGCCTTCTCGGCGCGCCAGTTTTTCCATAGCCGCGCGACGTACTCTCGTCGGTCGGGGTGGGATTGTGGTTGGAGCCTGTCAGTCAGCATGTCGAGCGTAACGCCGATCTCACCCCACAGCGGCAGGTGCACCTCGTGAAACTTTCCGAGCATCATGCAGTCGAAGTCGACCTGAATCACGGGGCGCTTGCGCGTGATGCTCGTGTGGTCGCTGAAGCTCGCGCCGAGCACGAGCAATACGTCCGAGCGGCTCATCGTCGCGCTGGCGACGGGCGTACCGCTGCGCCCGAGCACGCCGCACGCGAGGGGGTGGTCGTCCGGGATCGTCCCCTTGGCTTTGAAGGTGGTGATGATGGGTGCGTCGATCTTTTCAGCGAGCGCGATGATCTCGTCGGCATACGGTCGGCCGCCGTTGCCGACGATAATGCCGGGGCGTATTGCAGCCCTCATCATCTGGACGGCCTTTTCAAGTTCGCGCGGGGGCGGGGCGATGCGCTCATCGGCCAGGCGTCCCTGCACTGGGGGCAGCTTGGCGTTGGGCAGGGCGCGCATCTTCTGCACTTCGTCCGGGAAAATCAAGTGCCCCACGTCGCGCTTGACAATGGCGTGTTTAAGTGCCAGCGCCATCAGTTCTGTGGCGTTTTCCGGGCGCAGCACGGTCTGGCTCCACGCGGACACGGCCTCGAACGCTTCCGCCAGGGGAACCTCCTGGAATGCGCCCGGTCCCAGTACCTGTGTGTTGACCTGTCCGGTGAGCGCCAGAACCGGAGCGCGATCCACCTTCGCATCCCAAAGCCCCGTGAGCAGGTTGGTTGCGCCCGGTCCGGCGATGCTGAAACACGCAGCCGGGCGACCGGTGAGCTTGGCATAACCGCAGGCGGCGAAGGCGGCCGCGCCCTCGTGCCGGATGCCGAAGTAGCGCAGCTTGCCCGCTTTGGCGGCGCTGTAAAACGCATCGGCCAGACCCAGATTGGAGTGCCCCACCATGCCGAAGACGGTGTCCACCCCCCAGGCGAGCATGGTGTCCACCATCTGGTCCATGAGCGTCTGTTCGTGCTCCGGCTCGACCACGCCGACGTATACGCCGTCTTCGCGCAGCTCGACCGCGAACGCTTCCACCGGTGGATCGTCATACTCCGGCGGCGCCGCGCCCGTGTGCGGGTCGTATTCGTAGGCGTGCCAGGGACAGACGACGTAGCCGTTCTGCAGAAACCCGTCGCCCAGGGGACCGCCCTGGTGCGCGCAGCGGTTGCTGATCGCGCCGTACCCTTTTTCGGTGCGTGTCAGGCAGACGGCGTGGTGTCCGGCCTGCACGGTCGTGATGCGGCCCTCCGCCAGCACATCCGGCGGGCCGACTTTGAACCAGGTTAAATCGCTGTCGTCTTTCATGTTCCCCCGTGCTCCTGCGGGTAGTGGGTGAAAAGCCAGCGCAGTTCGACCCGGCTGCCCCACGCCAGCGTCCTTTCAATGAGAGTGAACGAATCACGCACCGGGTCAATGTTTTCGAGGCGATAGTCTTGAAAGAAAGGGCGCAGGCTTAACGGCACGCCGGCTTCTGTGAGTGGGCCCAGTGGAGAAACGATGTCGGGCATGAGGATTAATTATAGCGGAGATCGATTTGAAATCCGACGCTATTCCTATTCGGGGGTGCATGCAAAATGTGTCACTGAAGATCTCCGAGGTCCGCTGCGCAGCGGACAACCGAACCCGAAGGAGTATTCGACAACATCTGCATGCAGCCTATTCGGTCGCCAGCACAATGCCCGTCCGAGCCGGGAGGTGCAGTTCGGTCATCTGGCCGACCGGCGCGCACACATTGCCCGGGCCGAACACCGTGTTCAATACCATTTCGTGCGGGAGGTGGTCGTGCACGGAGAGGTTCATCTGCCGGGCTTCATCCCCGCCATTAAACACAACCACGAGCACATCCTGATTCAGACGGCGTAAAAAGCCGTATACCCGGCCCTCAGCGTGCAGCGGGATGAACTCGCCCGTGCGCAGCGCCGGGTGGGCGCGGCGCAGCGCGATGGCATCTTTGACGTAGTCGCGTAGATCGGTGTCCCATTGCGTTTCGTCCCATGGGAAGGCGCGGCGGCAGTCCGGGTCGAAGCTGCCTTCCATGCCGATCTCGTCGCCATAGTAGATGCAAGGCGCGCCGGGGTAGGTCATCTGGAAGAGCGTCGCGAGCCGCAGCGTATCGCGGTCGCCTCCCACCGTAGTCACGAATCTGGGTGTGTCGTGGCTGTCCAGCAGGTTGAGTTGCGCCAGCGTGACCGGGCGGGTGTACTTGCGCAGCAGGTCGTCCACACGCGCTGCGAATCCGGGCGCGTCCAGGTCGGACAGATGGGGACGGGCGCTGGCATGCGCTTGCTCCGGGTTCACACGCCGGCCGCCAAAGAAGCTCAGGCAGGCGTAGGCGAGCGGGTAGTTCATCACGGCGTCAAACTGGTCGCCTTGCAGCCAGCGGTGCGCGTCGTGCCAGATTTCGCCCACGATGTACGCGCCCGGATTGGCGCGCTTGACCACCGCTCGGAACTCCTGCCAGAACCCGTCGTCGTCGATCTCCTCCGGCACGTCCAGCCGCCACCCATCCGCGCCCTGCTCGACCCAGTAGCGCGCCACGTCCATAATGAACGCGCGTACCTGCGGATTGTCCATGTTGAGCTTCGGCAGCGCCGGCAGGTTCCACCAGGCGGCGTAGTTGGGCTGTGCGTCGTAGGCGCGCACCGGAAAGCCATGCACGTGGAACCAGTCCCGGTAGGGCGATTGCTCGCCGGCCTCGAGCAGATGGTTGAACTGAAAAAAACCGCGACTGGCGTGGTTGAAGACGCCGTCGAGCAGGATGTGGATTCCGCGCCGGTGCGCTTCCCGCACAAGGCGATGAAAAGCACGGTCGCCG
>JBHHUI010000134.1:0-6983 GCA_046753805.1 Anaerolineales bacterium | reverse complement strand
TCTCGATACGCCCCTGACGAGGCTACGCTTCGTCTCGCGCTCAGCGCGAGGCTCGACCAGCGAACTGCGTAACTCCTCTTTAATTTGGATGGGAGGCTGATGAACGACGCCGATCCCGGACCGGCAAGAACGCAGAACGTGTGGCCGCGACGGGCGCTGTACGCCGGGCTGCTCGGTCTCTTCTTTGCCATATTGTTGCTGCCGCTGTTTGGGGTGGTTCTGGCCGTGCGCGGCGAACTGGCATGGGACCGCGGCCTCGCTGGCGATCGCTTGTTCCTGATCCAGGAACGCACGCAGCGCGGTGTGGGCTGGGAAGCCAATCGCCTGATCGCCAGCGGTACTCCCGATAAGGTGTACGTTCGTACGACAGTCAGGTACTATCTGTGGCAAGGAGCCACAACAAGCGAGAATACTTCATTTGTTGAGTGTTACATCCCCACGGAGGGAGGCGGGTTCAAGTATGCAGGGGCATGCGAAGCGCCGTAGCACATGCTGTCTCGCACACAGCGGTTTCAAGTTGTGCCATAATTGTATGAAGGCGTTCCGAACCCGCATTCCGTGCACAGCAACGATTGGAGGATGAGCGATGGCCGTTGAGTATGACTCCAAAGGCAAGGCTTATACAAAGATACTTACCAAGGATACTGTCCGGGCGCGCGTCCAGTTGCCCACCCACCAAATCTACGGCGATGTGTACCTCAAACGCGGTGAACGTGTAAAAGACGAGATTGAATTCGCCGAGCAGTTCCTGGCACTCACGGATGTCGAGGTATATGATGTTGACGGCGAAAAGAGCTTGTTCACAACGCCTTTTATAACCATAAATCGCGAGCAGATCATCTGGCTCCTACTCGTGGACGAGTAATAGCGCGCCGCCATGACCCTTGAAGATCGACCGCAACCGGCAACCGAGCAGCCCGCCAGGCCCCCCGCACCGCAGGGCAAGAAACCACCCGGCGGTATGCGGGCAACCGACTACGCGCGCCTGCGGCGCTGGCTCACTGACAAAGTGTACGGCGCGCTCGCTGAGACACGCACAACCCCCACCGACGCCCAACTTCGCGAAGCCTTCGACGCAACGTACGCCCGCGCCGGAGCCAATCTGTCGGCTACAGAGATCGAGACGCTCTTCGCCGAGGTCCACGCCGAAATCATGGGCTTCGGCCCGATCCAGCCGCTGCTGGATGACCCGGATATTAGCGAAGTCATGGTTAACGGCCCTCGGCAGGTCTATATTGAACGCAAGGGAAAACTCGTGTTGTCGGAGGTCACCTTCGATGATGACAACCACGTGCTGCGCATCATCGAGCGCATCGTCAAGCCTCTGGGGCGTCACATCAGCGTGAAATCGCCCATGGTGGACGCGCGCTTGCCGGACGGCAGCCGCGTCAATGCGGTTGTTCCGCCCGTCGCAATTGACGGCCCCACGGTCACTATTCGCAAGTTCGGCAAAGCTCTGACAATCGACAAGTTGATCAGCTTTGGAACGCTCACGCCCAAGATTGCCGAATTCCTGCAGGCGTGTGTCGTCTCACGGCTGAATGTGGTCGTCTCCGGCGGTACGGGTTCCGGCAAGACCACGTTGCTTAACGTGCTCTCAAACTACATTCCGGAAGACGAGCGAATTGTGACGCTTGAAGACTCCGCAGAGTTACAGCTCATGCAGCCCCATGTGGTCCGGATGGAAGCACGCCCGCCTGACGCGGTCGGCGAGGGCGGCATCGAAATCCGCGACCTGGTAAAGAACTCGCTGCGCATGCGCCCCGAACGGATCGTCGTCGGCGAAGTGCGCGGCGGCGAAGCGCTCGACATGCTGCAAGCCATGAACACCGGTCACGACGGGTCGCTGGCCACGGTGCACGCAAACAACCCGCGCGAGACTATTTCGCGCCTGGAAACGCTTGCCATGATGTCGGGGATGGAGCTGCCAGTGCGGGTGATCCGCGAACAAATCGCACACGCCGTGGACCTGATTGTGCAGCAGGCGCGCCTTACGGACGGTTCGCGCAAGATCACGCACATCACCGAAGTGGGCGGAATGGAAGGCGACACAGTCGTGCTCACAGACATCTTCGTTTGGGATGATCAGGCGCGCGAGATTCGCCCCACCGGCATCCGACCCTTCTTCACGCAGCGCCTCGAACAATACGGGTTCAAGCTAAGCGCCGAAATATTTGGCGCCAGTATGGCCGATATGCTCGCCTCCGAGCGCCGCCGGCGATAGCTACGGCTCACCTGGTGGGTACGAACGAGTCGTCACTATTTGCGCACACCTCCATCTGCAGGCGCATTTCATTTCACAGTTTTGGGCCGAAAGGTGACTGACATTTGAGCATCAAAGAATCTGTCTGGTTTTACGCTGGCGGCAGCGTCTTATGTTTACCAAAGTGTCAGTCACCTGAAAATTAACCAACATCGTGAAATGCCCCTCCATCTGCATTCGAGTTGTGTCCGGGGTAGCCCCTCGTTATAATGTGCGCGTTTACTGACGACGCGAGAGACTATCATGGCATCGAACAGGGAAGCTCTTAAGATCCGCGCCAAGATGTTGGGCGTACTGCTGCGCGACGCCCGGCTTGCGAATGGCAAAACCCCCCGGGAGTGCGGCGAGTCCATCGGAGTGTCCGCCGCCGTCTACCGATCGTTTGAACGAGGCGCGCGCGCGGCCTCCATCCCGCAACTGGAGCTGCTGGCGCATTTTCTTGACGTACCGGTATCACATTTTTGGAACGGCGAGCTGCTGAGCGAATCTGGTGTGGCAGTGGGCGACCCAGAAGAGTTCCTCGCCGGCCGGCAGCGTGATCTCGCCACGCTGATCCGCGTTGCCCGCAAAGAAGCGGGATTGCGGCTGCGCGATCTGGCGCGCGCCGCAGGTATATCACGCGCGAAGCTGAAAGCCTACGAATTTGGCGACAAGCCCATACCGCTGCCCGAGCTGGAAGCCATTGCCACGGCGTTAAATTTGACGCTGGACGACTTTGTGCAAAGCGATGGCCCACTGGGGAAGTGGCTGCTCGCGCGCCGCGCTTTTGACAGTTTTGCCGAACTCCCGCCCGATGTCCAATCGTTTGTGGCGGAAACTCACAACGAGCCATACCTGCGGCTGGCAATGCAACTCTCCAGCCTGCCCGTCGAGCGCTTGCGGAGCGTGGCGGAAGGGCTGCTCGACATCACCTTCTGACTCGACCTGATGGCGCAAAACCAGAACCACCAGCGCGGCCTGGCGTTGTACGAGGCCGGTCAGTTGCAGCCGGCGTTGACTGCATTTCGCGCTGCCGCAGAAGAGTATCGCGCCGCCGGCGATCAGGTCCTGGCCGGAGAGATGCTCAACAATGTCGGCGTTGTGCTGCGCGGCCTGAAAGACTGGAACGCGGCCGTATCGGCTGTGGAGGAAGCGCTTGAACTGTTCCGTGCCTTAGCGGACCGCATGCGCGAGGCCGGCGCGCTGGGGAACCTGGGAGCGATCCTGCTCGACAAGGGCGACCTGCGCACGGCGGGCGAGGCTTTGACCGCAGCGGTGCAAATCTACAACGATCTCAACGCCGACGAAGAGCGTGGTTACGTACTCAATCTCCTCGGGCAAGTCCGGATCAAGCAAGGCCGCCACTACGACGGGCTGTTGGATATGGAAGAGGGGCTGCAGAACATCGCGCAGCTCACCCCGCAGCAGAAGTGGCTGAAGGGGCTGTTGAAGTTACCGGCGAAACTCTTGAGAGGATTGTGAGAGGGTGATGAGGAGAGAGGGCGAGAGGGTGACGTCAGGTCGTGCGGGGAAACGTCCAATCGGACGGGCGCCGGATCATGTTTACCAGCTTGCCAATGATGTAGTCACCCGCTCCCCCTTCTCCCCTAGGCGTTTTCAGCCTCCCGCTTTGCCTGCGCGATAACTTCCTCGGCAATGTGCGTCGGTACCTGATCGTGGCGGACGTACTCCATCGAGAACACCCCCCGACCCTGCGTAATTGATCGCAAGTCTGTCACGTAGCGCTGCACTTCAGCCAGCGGCACCTCGGCGGTGACGATGCTCTTGCCGCCCTCCGTCTCCATCCCTTGCACACGCGCGCGACGCGAGTTCATGTCGCTCAACACGTCGCCCATATTGGTCTCGGGCACAGTGATCTTCATGAGCATGATCGGCTCCAACAACACCGGATGCGCGTCACGCACCGCCAGCTTGAAAGCTTCGCGCGCGGCGATCTCAAATGCAATTGGTTTGGAATCAACCGGATGCTCCTTGCCGTCGGTGATGGCGACAGCAATCTTCTCCACAGGATAGCCTGCAATCACGCCGTCGCGCATGACGGTGGTGATGCCCTTCTCAATTGCCGTCATGTACCCAGAAGAAATAGCGCCGCCGAACACTTCGTTCACGAACCAGAAGTTTTCGTTGCCGTGGCCCTTCTTTTCGGACTTATCCGCCTGATCGTACGGCTCGACGCGCATGTGTACTTCGCCGAATTGGCCGGCGCCGCCGGTCTGCTTTTTGTGGCGGTATTGCGCATGCGCCGTCCTGGTGATTGACTCAAAATAGGGAACGCGCGGCGTCTTGGTATCGATGCCGGTGCCGAATTTCTCCTCCGCTCGGCGCAGGGCAACTTCGATGTGCTGGTCCCCCATGCCCTCAAGAATCGTCTCGCGCGTGGTGGGGTCGTTGCGCCAGTGGAGCGTTGGGTCTTCTTCACAGAGCCGCGCGAGCGCAGGGCCCATTTTGGCCTGGTCCGTCTGCGTGCGCGGAGTCACGGCCACCGCATAGAGCGATCCGGGGTACGTGGGAGCGGGGAAGTGGAGCGGGTTACCCTTATCGCCCAGCGAATCGCCTGTGACGGTTTGGCCCAGTTTGGGTACCGTACCGATGTCACCGGCGTGCAGCCTCTTGACCGCGATCTGCTCCTTGCCGCGCATGATGTGCAATGTACCGATGCGCTCCTCTTCGCCCTTGCTATGGTTCCAAACACGCGTGTCAGATTCGAGCACGCCGGACATTACCCGCATGTACGTGAGCTTGCCCACGAATGGGTCAGCGGTCGTCTTGAAGGCATAGACGCTGAGCGGGCCGCCATCGGCGGCAATTACTTCCGTTTCGGTGCCGGCGCCATCGACAGCAGCTGCCGCGCCACGTTCCGCAGGGTTGGGGATGTAGCGTTGCACGCCGGCCAGAATCGGGCCGATGCCCACTTCGGCCGTGGCGGCGGCCGCAAACACCGGCACGAACGTTCCAGCCGCAACGGCTTTCTTGAAGCCGGCTTCAATCTCATCCGGCGTGAGCGCATCGCCTTCGAGATATTTCATCATAAAGTCGTCGTCGCCTTCGGCCGCGGCTTCCTCCAACTCCGTCCGCGCAGCCGCGACTTCGTCGGCCATGTCGGCCGGGACGTCCTGTGCTTCCTTGCCGGCGCCGGGCCGCGCCTTTTGCGAGAGCAGGCCGATGACGCCTTGTAAGTCCTGTTTCTCGCCCCACGGGATAGTGGCCGGCACGAGCTTTTTATCGCCCGCCAGCACCTGTTGCACGGAAGCCAGCGCCTGCTGGAAGTCGGCGTTGTCGCGGTCCATTTTGTTGATGACCACGAAGCGCGGCAGGTTAAGTTCTTCGCAGTAGGCCCACACCAGTTCGGTGCCGACTTCGACGCCGGCGACGGCGTCCACCACGACGATGGCCGCGTCGGCTACCTGCAGCGCGGATTTGACTTCGCCCACAAAATCGGTGAACCCGGGCGTGTCGAGCACATTAATCTTGATGCCTTCGTATTCGACCACGATCTGGGCTGAACTGATCGAGATGTGGCGGCGCTGTTCCTCGTCTTCAAAGTCGGCCGTCGCAGTTCCGTCTTCAACGCGCCCCAACCGGGTCGTCGCGCCTGTAAAGTGGAGGAAGGCCTCCACGAGCGATGTCTTGCCGGCGCTTCCGTGCCCGATCAGTGCGACGTTGCGGATGGCGTCGGTCCCGTATTCCTTCATTGCAACTCCTCAGGATTGGCTCGAATAGCCGGGTTCACACCCGCATGAAAGTGCGCAGCGTGCAACAGGGGGCTATTCGTTTTGATGCTATGCGGTAGCGTCGCGATTCTAACGGACGGAGAGGGGGTTGTCAAAGGAAAAGACATTAAAGTGCGCCGGCCGATGCTGTTTGAATACTCTCCCGAGCCGGAACAAGCTTTCCGGAGCCGGCGCGCGTGCTAGAATCCACGCATGTCTTTGCGCCGACTCTTTTTCTCCCTCTGGTATTTGCTGTCCAAGCCGCCCTGGGACACCGGCATCGCGCCGCCGATCTTGGAAGCGCTGGTTGCCGACGATTCTATCGATCCGGGCCGCGCCATCGACATTGGATGCGGCACCGGCACTAATGCGCTCTTCCTCGCGCGCCACGGCTGGCAGGTCGTCGGCGTCGACTTTGCAGCCCCGGCCATCCGGGCTGCGCGGCGCAAACAGAAAGCGGCTGCAGTGGACGTCGCCCAACGTGTGGTGTTCCGCACCGGCGACGCCGCCACGCTCGATGGTATCGACGGCCCGTTTGACCTCGCGTTCGATCAGGGTTGCCTGCACAGCCTGTCGGCCGAGCAGCGTGTGGGATACGCCGCGAGGTTGCAACAACTCGTATCTCCCGGAGGGCAGTATTTGCTCTGGGCATTCAAACCCGAAGGCGGCCCGCCGCCGGGGATCGCCGAAGCGGACTTGCTGGCTCTGTTCGCGCCTGCGTTTGAAGCGACCGAAATCGAACCGTCCACGTCAGGTCGCGCCGCGGCCTGGTACACCCTCAAACGCACGTGAAGCACGTTCTGTTGCTCTTTCTGGACGGCGTCGGCCTGGGCGCGGACGATCCGGACCGCAACCCGTTTTCAACCGCCCACCTGCCCAACCTGACCGCCCTGCTCGAGCGCCGGCCGTTGGTCGATGGCGCTCCGCGCACGTCCACCGCGCGCGCCAGCCTGGTCGCAACCGATGCACACATGGGTGTGGCGGGCGCGCCGCAGTCCGCCACCGGGCAG
>JBHHUI010000133.1:0-6996 GCA_046753805.1 Anaerolineales bacterium | reverse complement strand
GGTGCGACGCCGATCATTTGGGGCACCTGTTCGGCATCGTCGCCTGCGACGATGAGGCTTTCTGGGCGCAACGCGAGGCGCTCACGTTCGCGAGCGATTTACGGGTAAATTACCAGCGGCTGCAATCCGAGCGCGACCACGTGCAGCCGGACAACGCGCACGCGATTGCGATTGTTAACGCTGCCGTGACGGGCGGCGCGCCCTGGGTGCGCCTCAACGACCTGACACCCAATCAGACGTACGATCCGGCCGCGCCGCCGCCTATGCTGCCCGACTCAGTCGACGGGCGTTTGAGCGAGCTGGTGGCTACCTACGCCGTCGAACTGTTTGCGCTGCCCTGACTTCGTCAGAACGTCCTGATAGACCTCGATCATGCGGTCTGCAATCACGTCCCAACTGTACTCCCGGGCTACTTCAGCCCCCCGGCTACCGAGACGGGCGCGCAGCGCCGGGTCGCCGAGCACGCGCCGGAGCCGGTCGGCGAGCGCCCGGGGGTCGCGGTCGGGAATGAGGAAACCGGTCTCGCCGTCGTCTACCAGAAACGCCAACCCCCCCACTTCGCTGGCAATGACGGGGGTCCCGCACGCCATGGCTTCAAGCGCGACCATTCCAAACGACTCGTAGACGGACGGCATCACGACCACGTCGGCCGCAACGTAATAGTTGTGCAATGTCTCCTGAGCGCGCTTACCCAGGAACGTGACCACCTCCCCCAACCCCAGTTCGTCGCGCAATTCCATCAATTTCTGCATCTCGGCAAAGCGCGTTTCGCGGGGCTGCGAGGGGTCGCCGCCGATCAGCGCCACGCATAGCTTCGATGGCATATCGCCCGACGCGCGCAACTCCTGCATGGCGTAGAGCAGGGTGTCGGCGCCCTTCAGAGGCTCGATGCGCCCGACGAACAGGATCAGTGTGTCGTCGCCTTCCACTTCGATGGCATTGCGCGCCGTACGCTTCGAGGATGGATGGAAGAGTTGCAGGTCCACGCCCGGTGGGATCACGGCGACATTATCCGTATCGACCTGTAAGAGCCATCGAATCTGCGCTACTTCGGCCTGGGTGGAGGCAATCACCCGGTCGGCCCAGGCCAGCGCCTGCTCCTCGGACTGCAGCCGGAGCGGGGGTTCGCGTTCATCATCGGATTGCGCCACACGGTTTTTCATAACGCCCAGCGTGTGCGCCATGTGCACAATGGGCGCGCCCCAGAAGTGCTGCAACTCGCGCGCGACGATTGCCGACAGCCAGTAATGCGAGTGGATCAAATCATAGTGCTCTTCGAGCAGCGCAGCGGCCAGTCGCACGCCGCCCACAAACTCGCCCAGGTATTGATACAACTCGGTCTTTGGCAACGGCAACTCCGGCCCGGCCGGGATGTGGAACACCCGGTTGCCGTAGCCGAGGTCGTGCTTGATATGCGGCTGGTGTTCATCTTGCGAGCGGGTGTACACGTCGACGCGGACGCCTTTGCGCCCCAACTCGCGCGCCAGCTCGCGAACATAGACGTTCATGCCGCCGGTTTCCTTGCCTCCAAGCGTCGCCAGCGGGCAGGTGTGGACGGAAAGCATCGCAATATGCATGGAGTGATTATCCGCCAGAGGCGATTGATTGCCAACATGCAAGAGCGAGGCAACATGCTGCCTAAATGGCGATTGGTCGTCCGCTTGCTTGACAGTGTTTACCCGGCTGGTAAAATCACCGCGCGCCACCGTAGCTCAGTTGGCAGAGCAGGCGTTTCGTAAACGTCAGGTCAAGGGTTCGAATCCCTTCGGTGGCTTTCCGCAAAGCGGCCCGCTCAGTTTTTTCCGATCGCGGGGATGGCAGTCTAGCGGTCCAACCGCACCGTCATCGGGAACAGTCCCGGCCTATTTAAAGTCGGCCAGATACTCAATGCCCGGAACTGAGCGAAGACGCACAATTCGCTCAGATCAAAAGCGAAATCCCTGCCCACGGGCGGGGATTTTTTCGTCTGCCGACGATGGTTTCCATCGCAAGCGCTCCCGGAGTAGAATACGCTCAGGAGTTACGCAGTTCTTGGTCTCGATACGCCCCTTCGGGGCTACTCGACCAGCGAACTGCGCCAAAACGGGCTTCGATACGGCGTTTCGACAGGCTCAACGCCTACTCAGCCAGCGTTTTGGCTTCCAAACTGCTTATCTTTTAACGCTTTCGAACCGTCCTCACAGGGTATTTATGAATTTTCTCGCATTGACTCCGGAGCAGTGGACACAGGTCGGCATCTCGGCGCTGATCATCGTGGCGACGGTTGTGCTGGGAAGGATCGTGGTCCGCCTCGCACTCGATTGGGTGGCGCGCGCGGCGACCGCTCGGACGCAAACTACACTGGATGACGTCATCGTCGACGCCGTCCGGCCTAACATTTTCGCCATCGTCGTCGTGCTGGCTTTTCAGATCGCACTATCACGGCTCGACTTCCTTTTCGGCGGCGTCCAATCCACATTGGACAGCATCCTCTTCGTCGTCTATCTGGCGCTGTCATTCGTGGTGGCCGCGCGCGTTTTGGCGGCTGTGTTCAAGTGGTATGGGGCGGAGGTGGCCGCGCACACGGACACGGACCTGGACGACCAATTGCTGCCGTTCTTTCGGCGCATTGCCATCATCATCCTCGCCGCAATCTTTGCCATCGTGTTGCTCGAGCGATTCAGCGTGGATGTGAGCGGTCTGGTCGCCACACTCGGGATTGGATCGCTGGCAATCGCCCTCGCGGCGCAGGCCGCCCTCTCTGATACCATCAGCGGATTCATCATCATGATCGATCGGCCCTACCGGGTCGGCGACCGGATCGAACTACTCGATCTGGGCACCTGGGGCGACGTGATCGATATCGGCCTGCGCAGCACGCGCATCCGGACGCGCGACAACCGCATGGTCATCATTCCAAACTCTGTGATCAGCAAGAGTCTGATCGTCAACCACAACTTTCCAGACGAGCAATACCGGCTGCAGACGCACGTGGGCGTGGCGTACGGCACAGACATCGAACTGGCGCGGGCGTCGATTACCGAAGCCGTCGGCAAGGTGAACGGGGTATTGACCAACCGACCGGTGGAAGCCCTGTTCCTGGAATTCGGCGAGTCGGCGCTCATTTTCCGCGTGCGCTGGTGGCTTGAGTCATACGAAGACACACGCCGCATGTTCGACCGCGTGAACACGGCCATTTATCACGCGCTCAATGAGGCGCAGATTGTGATACCGTTCCCGCAGCGCGACGTGCATCACCTGTTTGGCGCCGCAAATTCGGGGCGCGTCAGAGTCGAGGTCCAGCGCGAGTAAAGCGCCGGACCCATCTGGGGAGTCATGCCCATGAACAAGCTCCTTGCACTGGTCGCCGTACTCGTCCTGCTCCTGTCGGCTTGCGCCCCAACGCCGCCGCCAGCGCCCACGGCGACTCCCACCCCGACCCCACAGGATTATCTCGCCGCGGCGGCAAACGCCATGGCCCGCCTGCGCAGCGTCCAGTTTTCGCTGGAGCACGAGGGGGCGCAGATCGTGCTCGACCCAACGCTGGGGGCAGTCTTCATTTCGGCGGTCGGCGCCTATGAAAGTCCGGACAAAGTCCATGCCACGGTGAAGGCGGACCTCGCGGGCACAGTGCTCGAAATCAAGATGCTGTGGCTGCCCGAAGGCAACTTCATCAGCAACCCTCTCACCGGGGCGTACCAGGCGCTGCCGACCGACATCCCGCTGGACCCCGTCGCCATGTTCAACCTGGACACCGGAATCAGCGAGATTCTTGCGACGGGTCTCGTTGAGGCCGAATTGGTCGGCGTCGAATCCATCGCAGGCGTGGAAGCGCGCCACATCACCGCCAACGCTTCGGCGGCTGCGTTCGCGGGTCTTGTGCCAGTGGAGGTCGAGGGCGCGCTCGCCATCGATGTCTGGCTGGCGGTGGATGGCGACTACGTCTTGCGGGTCGAAATCACCGCCGAGTCCGGCGACACAACCACGATTGAATTCTTCGGATTCGACGAGCCAGTGACGATTCCATCTCCCTGACCCGACCCCTTCGTCGGCGGCCGTTATAACATGACCCCACCACAACACCGGCTCGGGTTCGCTCCGGGGGTCATTCTCGTACTCATCAGCGTGCCGGTCTTTGTCGGCGCGCTCGACCTGACCGTGGTCTCGGCCGTACTGCCGGCCGTCATGGCGGATTTGCGCATTCCGGCCGACACGGGCCTCGACGATGCCGCATGGATGGTGACCGCCTACCTGCTTTCCTACACCGTCTCGATGGCGTTCATGGGCCGTGTATCAGACCTCTGGGGACGTCGCCGCGCGTTTGCATCGGCGCTGCTGATTTTCATGGTTGGTTCGGTGCTGGCGGCGGCGGCGACGACGGTTCCTGCAGCCCTGCTCACGTGGGTTGTACGGACAATCACGCAGTCGCGCCCGGACGCAGCGTTCATGGGGTTGTACGCGCTCATCGGCGGTCGCGTCGTGCAAGCCTTCGGCGCGGGGGCGCTCGTGCCAATCGGCATGGCGCTCGTGGGCGATATCTATGCGCCGGAAAGACGGGCCCTGCCCCTGGGGATCATCGGCGCCGTCGACACGGCTGGATGGGTACTCGGACACCTGTACGGCGGCATTATGGTACAACATTTCGAGTGGCCCGTATTGTTCTGGGTCAACGTGCCGCTCGCACTGGCGGCGCTCGGCCTGACGCGGTGGGCGCTGCGCGGCCGGCCAGCGCCCACCGCCCGCGAGGGGTTTGATTGGCCCGGCGCCGCGCTAATTGCCGGCGTGTTGCTTGCGTTGAACCTGGGCCTGAGTGGGGGTCCGGAACCCACGGCCGGAAGCGGTACGGCCTCGTGGTCACTGCTGATCGTTGCGGCGGGCCTGTTTGCCGCGTTCGTCGCCGCCGAGCGGCGCAGCCCGCATCCGCTGCTGGACTTGCATGCTTTCCGGACGCGCAACTTTGCTGCAGGATCGGCGGCCAACCTGCTGGTTGGATTCTGCATCATGGCGGGCCTGGTCAGCGTACCGATCTACATCAATGCCGTCCCGACTGTGTTATATGGCATCGATGTGGAGATGGCCGCGCTGATCGCCGGGTACCTGCTGGGCGCGCTGACCATTCCCATGGCGCTGGCAGCCATTGGCGGCGGGCGCATGACTGCCGCGCTGGGCTATCGAGGGACTGCTGTCGCAGGGATGGCCGTGGCCGTCGCGGGCTTCTATCTCATGTCACGCTGGACTCCCGAGAGCAGCGCGGCGCTCGTGCAGCTTTTCACGGGAGAGGCGCCGCGCGCGGCCGGGGTCGGGACAGCCAGGCTGGCAGCCGGGCTGGTACTGGCCGGCATTGGGCTTGGCTTCACCATTGCGCCCATCGCCACGGCCGTCATCAATGCGGCCGGCGACGAAGATCGCGGATCGGCCGCCGCGCTCGTCATCATCATGCGACTCATCGGCATGTCGATCAGCATCTCCGTTCTCACCAACTACGGCCTGCGCCGGTCACAGCAGCTGCGCGCAGCGGTTGCGAGTGGGGTGGATTTGACGGAACTGGCGGCCGCGATCCCACGCATCGTCAGCGAAACCACCACGCAGGTCGTGGGAGAGATGGCGCTGATCGCGGGGGTTGTGGCAGGCGCTGCATTACTGGTGAGTCTGTTTCTGCAACGGGGTGATGCTGCCGAAATTTAGATCGCACCACGCTTCACCCTCCGGGCCTTACGTCCCGCTATAATTGACCTACCCGGTAACCGCTGACGAGGCTCTGCAATGTGTGGACGTTTTGTACTTGCCATAGACCCCGCTGAACTGCAAGAGGCATTTGCAGGCGTCGAAATGCCGCCCCCGGAAGCATTGCAACCGCGTTACAACATTGCGCCGACGCAGCCGGTTGCCGTGATCCCGAACGACGGCCAGCACAGGCTCGATTTCTACGTGTGGGGGCTGATCCCCTCCTGGGCGAAAGACCCCAAGATTGGCAACCGCATGATCAACGCGCGCGCGGAAACGCTAGCCGAGAAACCGTCGTTCCGCGCCGCATACAAGCGGCGGCGCTGCCTGATCCCGGCAAGCGGATTCTACGAGTGGCGTCGTGCGCCCGGCGGCAAGACGAAGACGCCCATGTACATTGGCTTGCGTTCAGGAGCGCCGTTTGCGCTGGCCGGGCTGTGGGAGTCGTGGTGGTCGCCGGAGGGCGATCAGGTGCTTTCGTGCACGATCATCACCACATCGCCGAACGAATTGCTGGCGCCCATCCACAACCGCATGCCGGTCATCCTGCCGGCGGCTGGACATGACTTGTGGCTCGATCCGGGCGAATTGGCGGCGGACCGGCTGCAGGGCCTGCTGCAGCCCTATCCGGCGGATGAGATGCGCGCCTATGCAGTATCGACGGCAGTGAACAATCCGCGCAACGACACACCCGAATGCATTCAGCCCATCCCCTGAGGAAAGCAGCTGCTTGCGATTTTGCCGCGCCCGCCTTGCTACAATAGCCCCATGACCGTCTTGCTCTTGATGACTGCCAACACCTATCGCGCCCGGCCCTTCGCGGCGGCGGCGCGCAGGGTGGGGCTTGACATCCTGTGGGGCGTGGACACACCGGAAGAGCTGGCTGACACCGCCGGCGTGCCGCTGGCGGTGGATTTCCGCCGTCCTGACTCGGCTGTAGAGACCATTGTGGATTGCGCGCAGCGGCGTCCGTTGCAGGCCATCCTTGCACTTGACGACGCCGCGAGTCTTATTGCCGCGCGGGCCAGCCTCGCTCTCGGGCTGCCCCACAACGATCCGGACGCTGCACTAGCCGCGCGCGACAAACTGACGATGCGCCGGGCGTTGCAGGCCGGTGGTGTGCCATGCCCACACTTCGAGGCGTTCGCGCTGGACTCCGATCCCGCCGCGCTGGCTGCAACCGTCCGCTACCCGTGCGTGCTGAAGCCGCTGCTGTTGAACGGCAGCCGGGGCGTGATTCGGGCGAACGACAAACAGGAATTTGTCGCGGCGTGGAAGCAGGTCCTGACGGTG
>JBHHUI010000132.1:0-7001 GCA_046753805.1 Anaerolineales bacterium | reverse complement strand
CTTTGCCCTCGTGTCTCTCTGTACCTGTAAATTGACCGCGTGTCTGTGATCTTGGTCTTTCTAACCGCGCTGGCGGTTGCCGCCGCGGCCACACCGCTGGCGGGACAGCTCGGACGACGCCTGTCCATTACGGATAAGCCCGCCGGACGGCGTCAGCATCCGGGCATCGTACCGCGCATTGGCGGCGTCGGATTATTCGCCGGATTCGCCGTGGCCGCCGGCATGATCCAACTCGGTGCGCCGCTGCAAAACCCAGACGACGCGCTTCGCATCGGCGGGGTTCTCGCAGGTTGCGCATTCGTTTTTGCGTTCGGCCTGCTGGACGACTGGCGCGACCTGCCGCCCGGACCGCAATTGCTGGCCCAGTTGGTCGCGGCGTTGATCGCCATTGCGACGACCGTTTTCATCGAACGCTTTACGAATCCGTTCAACAACCGCTTGGTCATCATGCCGCTGTGGCTGGTGGCGCCGGTGACCGTGTTTTGGATTGCCGGCATGATGAACACGGTTAATTGGCTCGACGGGCTGGATGGGCTGGCAGCCGGTGTGGGCGCCATTGCAGCATTACTGTTCGGCGTGCACATGCGCTCGCTCGGCCAGCACGATGTCGCGCTTTATGCCTTTGCGCTTGCAGGCGCGTGTCTCGGGTTCCTGCCGTTCAACTTCAGCCCGGCGCGAGTGTTCCTGGGCAGTGCGGGCGCGATGACCATCGGATACGCACTGGCGACGCTTTCGATCCTGGCCCCAGCGCGCGTCGCAACGGCGCTGCTGGTGCTGGCGGTCCCGATCACAGACACGGCCTGGCAGATCGTCGACCGCTACCGACGGCGCAAGTCCATCTTCCGAGGCGATCGCGGCCATCTGCATTTCCGGTTGGTAGAGCTGGGCTGGTCGCCGCGCGTGATCGTAGCCATCTACTGGGCGTTCTGTGCGGTGTTCGGCACGCTGTCGCTCCTGCTAACCTCCCGCTTGTATAAACTGACCGCGCTTGGATTTCTGGCTGTCGTGGTGGGCGCCATGCTGGCATTTCTATCCCGGCGACAGCCGCAGCCGGACTGACTCGCGCTATTGATCGTACTTCTCTAACAGCCGCGGCCCGACCCACTGCCACAGCAACCACTCGACGGCGAATACCAGCGGAAAAGCCAACAGGTCGAGCAAGATTGTGATGGTGAACGCACCCGCGATGATCCGCACGGTGACGGCGATCAGCTCGCCGAAGCTCTCTTCGACCAGCGGGCCGACGCCCAGATACGCCAACAATCCACCGAGAATCGCCAGCAACAGCACTACGGTTGGCCAGGCCCGCCGGTCGGACGCACTTGGAAGCATGGTATTGCTCAGCGTGAACAAGAAATAGAGCCACACCAACAGATCGCGCGTGTCGGCCAGCCGCAACCGCTCCGCCGCAAGCGCCAGATCGCCCAGGGCAAGTGCGCCGCCCACATCGCCGGCGGCCAGCCGCGAGTAGCTGATCAGCACCACCACGCCCGAACCTGCCAGCAAGGGCGCAACGCCGATCAACGCCTCGCGCACGAAATCTACCCGCTCGGTCTGCACGAAGCCCATGCGCAGCGTGCCATCGTCCTGGCGCTGCGGCCAGATTGAGAAACCAACCGTCCGCGCGCCGACGAGTTTGGCCATCAGCCAGTGGCTCGTCTCATGTACGAGCACACCCGGAATGAACAGCAATTGGTTGAGGACTATGGCGATCTGGTCATGCTGGACCAGTAGTTGAAAGATGATCTGAATGTGGCGGGTAATCCAACGCTGGAGATATAGCAGCGGCGGAAGCGTGATGAGCAGCCAGCCCCATGCGGCGAGGAAAGACACGAAAAATCCAGCAAACCAGCAAAATTGTTGATTTGCTCTATTGCCCGATTGCCGCCTGCACAATCCCGACGAAGTCTTCCACCTTGAGACTTGCGCCGCCGACCAGCGCGCCGTCAATGTCCGGCTGTACAATGAATTCAGCCATGTTGTCGGGCTTGACACTGCCGCCGTACTGGATGCGGATGCTCTGTGCAACGCCCTCGCCAAACAGGCTCGTGAGCACTCCACGCACGTTCAGGCCGCAGACGGCGTTGGCGCCCGCTCCGGTTGCGGCTTTGCCGGTACCGATAGCCCAGATTGGCTCGTACGCCAGCACAGTGTCGCGCGCCTGCTCCGCCGTAATGCCAGAATACGCCGCGCGCACCTGTCTTTCGACCACCTCGGCGGTCGCACCCGCTTCTCTTTCATCCAGATTCTCACCCACGCAGATGATGGGCATCAGTCCATGCGACAGGGCCGCGCGCACTTTGCGATTGACCATCTCGTCGGTTTCGCCAAAATACTGGCGTCGTTCCGAGTGACCAACAATCACGTACGAACAAAATTCCGCCAACATCGCGGCGGAAATCTCTCCAGTGTATGCGCCATGCTGCTCCCAATGGACATTCTGCGCGCCAAGCCGGATTGCGCTGCCCCGAATCACTTCCGATACTGCGGCGAGCGTCACGAACGGCGGGCACACCAGTACCTCCACAGACGATCCGGCCTCGACCGCCGCGACGAGCGCGCGGGCGAGCTCCGCCCCTTCGCGAGGGCCCATATTCATTTTCCAATTGCCGGCGACGATCGGTATCCGTGCGGTCATAGGAATTCCCTTTCGTGCGTGTCAACCAGAGGGGGTGGACACCAATCGACTGCCCCCGCTCTCAATACGCTCGATTTGTTGCCGGGCAGCGCGGCGCATCAATTCAGCAGCGGAATCGCTGTCCAAAACCCATTGGAACTGCTCGATAGCCGCATCACTTTCGCCTTGTAAGAAGAGCAGCTCACCGTACGTGTAATGCAGCTCGGGGTCCTGGTCGTGGTCCGGCAGCAGACCATTGATGATCTCTGCAGAGCGGGTCAATTCGTCGTGGAACATATACCAGCGCGCCGTAGCGAGCTGTGGAGCGAGCCAGCCCGGGAAGTTGGCGCTGTACGACTCAAATACGGGCAGCGCGTCATCCACGCGCGCCGACAATCCCATCAGAATCGTGGCTTTAAGTTTCAGCCGTTCGCTGTCGCGGTTGTGCAGCAACCCCTGCTCGGTAATCATCAGCGCTGCCACCAGGCGGTCCCCATCCTGGGCCTTTTCTGCAGCCTCAAGGTAATACTCAGGCGCATGTTCGGCTATTGTCGCGCCCAGTTCCAACATCGTCAGGGCCTGTTTGGATAGCCCCGCCATCGCAAGCTCAAGGGCCAGATTGATATAGAGCGGCGGCGAGGTCGGGTCCTTTTGGAGCTGCTCGTAAGCCTGCTCGATGCGGTGCACGGCCACCGGGTCCAGGTCGTCCGGGAGCACGAGGTCTGGAATGACCGGCGCTCCATCGGAGGCCGGCGCAGCCTCGGGCGTGAGCGTCGGGTGCACGTCGACGACGGGCGCAACCGTCGGCGCCGGCGCAGCGTGCGTTTCCGCTGCAGCCACCGCCGTCGGTTCCGGCGTTGCGGTTGGCCGCGTGAGCCGCCAGGCAGCCAGCGCGCCCACACCGAGCACAGCAAGCAGCACGACCAGTCCTACGCCAGCCCATATCCACCGGCGGGCAGGCTTCTTTCGCTGAGACGCCTTGCCAGCCGCTGCCGGGCGACTTGTGCTGGCAGACGCAGTCTCCACCGGCGGGCTGGTTTCGTCAGCCAGGTGGCCGACGACGGTTGGTTGCGCGGCTGCCCCCAGTGTGCTTGCACGCGGAGACACATCGAAAGCGCGTTGCTCGGTCGAAACGCCGGGCAGCATACTGGCCGAGGCGCGATGGAAGTCCGCCACGAGTTCGGAGGCGCTGGAATACCGTTCGCTCGGCTCTTTTGCAAGCGCCTTGTATAGCACCTGTTCTATTTCGTCCGGCACGTTCGGATTGAATTCGTGTGGCGGAGGCAACGGCGAGTAGATGTGGTCGTGGATGATCGAAAACGGCGTATCCGCCACAAACGGCACGCGCCCGACCACAAACTCGTATAGCATGACGCCAAACGAATAGATATCGGTTTCAGGGCCGAGATCGCGCACGCCTTTGGCCTGCTCCGGCGAGATGTAGTGGGGCGTGCCCAGCATCGTATCCTGCGAGATCGTGCTCTCGCCTGCCTGCGCGATACGCGCCAGGCCAAAGTCCGCCAGGAAAATATCGCCGTCAGACGACATGATGACGTTGGAAGGCTTGACGTCGCGATGCAACACGCCGTGTCCGTGTGCGAACGCCAGCGCCGATCCGACCGCCTCCACGATTCGCAGGCCTTCATCTGGCGAAAGCGGGCCGCGCCCCAGACGCTCTTTCAGCGTCTCGCCATCGATGAGTTTCATGACCAGGTAGGGGCGGCCGTCGTGCTCGGCAAAGTCGTAGACAGGGACGATATTGGGATGTTCCAGCCGGGCGACTACGCGCGCCTCGCGCTCGAAGCGTCCGATGAACGTATCATCCTCCGTGATGGCTGGATGGAGCACCTTAATAGCGACGTACCGCTCGAGCCGGTCGTGATAGGCCTTGTAGACAGTGGCCATACCACCCTGCCCCAGTTTCTCTTCGATGCGATACGCGCCAACCTGGTCGCCGATGTTAAGCGCCACCACCGCTACTCCTTATCCAGCAAGGCTGTCACACCCGGCAGCACCTTGCCTTCGAGCAATTCCAGGCTCGCGCCGCCGCCGGTGGAGATGTGCGTGATCCGATCTGCCAGCCCGGCCTGGCGCAGGGCTGCAACTGAATCGCCGCCGCCGACGATGGTGGTCGCGCTGCTGTCGGCGACATGCTTCGCAATCGCGTTTGTGCCGGCTGCAAACGGTGCGAGTTCAAACACGCCCATCGGGCCGTTCCACACAACAAGATGCGCCGCCTCAATAGTGCGCCCGAATTCGACCACCGTGCTCGGCCCGATGTCGAGGATGCGCCAGCCCGCCGGCACGCCGTTTTGTACGGCGATGACCTGCGCTGCTGCGTCCGCGCTGAACGCGTCTGCGACGACAGCGTCCGTCGGCAACGCCAGTGTATTGCCCGCCTGCTCGAGCAGTTCATCCGCAATCGGCAGCGCCTCATCCTCCACCAGCGAATCGCCCACCGCCAGGCCACGCGCCTTGAAGAACGTGTTCGCCATACCCCCGCCAATTAACACGGCGTCAGCCTTTCGCAGCAACGTTCGGATGACGCCGATCTTGTCAGTCACTTTCGCGCCGCCGATGATGGCAACGAACGGCCGATCGGGCGTCGCGATCGCATCGGCGAGGTACGCCAATTCGCGTTCGAGCAACAGCCCGGCGACTGCGGGCAAAACGTGCGCCACACCTTCAGTGGAGGCATGGGCGCGGTGGGCTGAGCCAAATGCATCGTTGACGAACACTTCCGCCGGCGCGGCCAAGGCGCGTGCAAATCCCGGATCGTTCCGCTTTTCTTCGGGATGGAAGCGAGTGTTTTCCAGCATCAGGGTTTCGCCGGGCGCAAGCGCGCCGGCTAGCGCTGCCACCTCCGGCCCCACACAGTCCGGCGCCATCTGCACGCGCGCGCCGCCCAGCAGGTCTGCCAACAGCGGCACGACCGGCTGGAGCGAGAACCGCGCTTCCGGCCCGTTCTTCGGCCGCCCGAGATGCGAGCACAGGATCACGCGCGCCTCGTGATCGCGCAGGTACCGGATGGTGGGCAGCGCGCCGCGAATGCGCGTGTCGTCGACGACGGTATAAGGCGGCTCCGCGCTGAGCGGCACGTTGAAGTCAACGCGCACGAGCACGCGCTTGCCAGTTACATCGATGTCACGGATGGTTTTCTTCAGCACGTGTGGCAGTTGACGAATTCAGACTGGAGATTGATCGCTTCGACGACGGTTGGTTCCCCTGTGACGCATCTCAAATCTCTCGATCATGCCCCGTTAAAGGGCTTTTGCAACCATAGCGGCCAGGTCCGCCGTGCGGCACGAATAGCCCCATTCGTTGTCGTACCACGTGACAACTTTCACCATATTTTGGCCGATCACCATCGTACTGTCGGCGTCGACGATCGACGAGCGCGAATCGCCAATGTAGTCAGATGACACCAGCGGTTCGGTGCTGAAGCCCAGGATGCCAGCCAGTTTGGCCGACTCGGCTGCAGCCTGAAAGGCTGCATTGACAGCTTCCGCTGTGACCGGCTTCTCAGTCACGGCAACGAAATCCACGATTGAGACCGTGGGCGTGGGCACGCGCAGCGCGAAACCATCGAACTTGCCAGCCAGTTCCGGGATGACCTTGGCGACCGCCTTGGCCGCGCCGGTGGTAGTGGGAATGATGTTCTCGGCAGCAGCGCGCGCCCGGCGCTTGTCTTTGTGCACGGTGTCGAGGATAGCCTGCCCGTTTGTGTACGAGTGTACGGTGGTCATGAGACCATGTCGGATGCCGAAGTTATCGTTGAGCACCTTGGCTGCCGGCGCGAGGCAGTTTGTGGTGCAGCTCGCGTTCGATACCACATGGTGCATGCTGGAATCGTACTGGTCATCGTTCACACCCAGCACGATCGTCAGGTCCTCGTTCTTGGCCGGCGCCGAGATGATCACCTTTTTCGCTCCACCGGGATTGATGTGCGCTCCAGCGCCCGGTTTGCCTGTTTCCGGGTTGCTCTTTGCATCGCGGAAAATGCCGGTCGACTCGACTACGATATCCACGCCCAACTCGCCCCAGGGCAGGCTGCCCGGATCGCGCTCACTCAACACTTTGATGGTCTTCCCATCTATTACCAGGTCGCCATCGACGACCTGCACGATGCCCTCATAACGCCCATAATTCGTGTCGTATTTGAACAGGTGCGCGTTGGTCTCAGCATCCGCGAGGTCGTTCACCGCCACCACATCGAGCGTATCGGGATGACGCTCCATGATCGCCTTCAACACCTGCCGGCCGATGCGTCCAAATCCGTTGATTCCGATTTTAGTCTTGTCCGCCATAATTGGCACTCCTCCGATTACAAATCAATATCCGACAAATCAGGCTGCAAATTGCCCGGTCGGTACTACTTCAAAAG
>JBHHUI010000131.1:0-7010 GCA_046753805.1 Anaerolineales bacterium | reverse complement strand
GGCACCATCCTTGGCGCGGCCAACCGTGGCAACCCGTTTGCACGACCAGAGACGCACGACGGCGTGGAAGTTATCGTGGACGTGTCAGACGAACTGGTGCGCAATATCGAGCGATTAGAACTGGAAGCGGTCATTGTAGTCGGCGGCGATGGTACGATGCGTTGCTCCTACGATCTGATCGTCAAGGGCGCCCCCATTATCGGTGTACCGAAGACGATTGACAATGATATGGGCGGCACCGATGTCACCTTCGGATTCGACACGGCGCTCGACACCGCCACCGAGGCGCTGGACCGACTGCACACGACGGCGGAGAGCCATCACCGTGTCATGCTGTTGGAGTTGATGGGGCGCGACGCCGGGTGGATCGCACTCGGCGCGGGCATCGCCGGCGGCGCAGATGCGATCCTCATACCGGAGATACCCTTTCAGCTAGAGTCCGTGCTGGACAGGATTCACCAGCGTGAACAGCGCGGCCACCCATTTAGCATCATAGCGGTTGCCGAGGGCGCGCGACCTCACAATGGCGAGCAAGTATTCCGCCTGCAGGCCGACCGTCAACGCGTTGCCCGGCTTGGGGGAATCTGCCAGCAGGTGGCTGAAGAACTCAGCGCGCGCACGCACCTCGAAACGCGGTTCACGATACTGGGACATCTGCAACGCGGCGGGCAGCCCAGCCCATTTGACCGGTGGCTTGCGACGCGCTACGGAGCGGCCGCTGTGCGCCTCGCAGCCGAAGGTGAACACGGAACCATGGTCAGCTATCGGGGCCGCGAGATAACCTCGATCTCCATCGCCGACGCCCTGGCTGAAACCCCCAAACTGGTGGACCCGTCTGCCGAACTCGTGCAAACTGCGCGCGGCCTGGGAATCGAATTCGGTGAACCGAGGTAACCTCTCCTTTGGAAACGTCCACATCCCCGATCGACCCACCATAAAACAAAGAGCCGCCCCCGAACGAGGCGGCTCAATGTCTGCCGTGGCGGCTACTCTATCCGAAGAGGAGTGGCGCCACGGCAACGTTGGTACTGCTACTACACATAGGCACCACCTCCTCCTTTCTTAGGATAGCTGGACCCGCAGGTCAATGAAAAACCCACATGGGGGGTGTGGGCAATGATGCGGGCATTATCACACATTATGGGCGCGCATGTCAAATCGAGCTTGACACGTACGAACAAATGGTCTAAAATCCATGATTAGAACATCCGTTCAGGCCGTCTGTAGACTTTACTGGCGGTTGGCGTAAACAGAAGGAGGACCCCATGGCACGGAAAAAGAAGGACAGCACGCCAACTGAATTGCAAATGGACGAGGGCCGCGCGCGCGTCATCGACAAGACGCTTAGCGAGTTGACAAAACGATTCGGTGAAGGCGCGATCATGAAGCTTGGCGATACGACCAGCCTGCATGTGGCGACGATCCCCACCGGCTCGCTGGCGCTTGATATCGCGCTCGGGGTCGGCGGCTTTCCACGGGGCCGTGTGACCGAGATTTACGGCCCCGAATCGGCGGGCAAGACGACCGTCTGCCTGCACATGGTTGCCGAAGCGCAGAAACTTGGCGGCGTGTGCGGGTTTATCGACATGGAGCACGCGCTGGACCCGGTATATGCCAAAAAGATCGGCGTGGACGTGGACGAACTGTACATTTCGCAGCCGGACACGGGCGAGCAGGCGCTTGAAATTACCGAGGCGCTTGTGCGCTCGGGCGCATTCGATGTCGTGGTCGTAGACTCGGTCGCTGCGCTGGTTCCACGGGCGGAGATTGAGGGCGACATGGGCGACCCTCAGATGGGTCTGCAGGCGCGCTTGATGAGTCAGGCGCTCCGCAAGCTGTCGGGCGCAATCAAGCAATCCAACACGGCCGTCATCTTTACTAATCAGTTACGGATGAAGATCGGCGTCATGTTTGGCAGCCCCGAGACCACCACCGGCGGGAATGCGCTTAAATTCTATGCGAGCGTGCGGCTCGATATCCGCCGCATTCAAGCCATCAAAGTGGGGCAGGAAGTCATGGGCGCACGCACGCGGGTCAAGGTCAAGAAGAACAAAGTCGCCCCGCCCTTCCGCCAAGCCGAATTCGATATCATGTACAACGAGGGCATCAGCAAGACCGGCGACATCCTCGACATCGGCGTCGGGCTTGAGATCATCGACAAGCGTGGATCGTTTTTCTCGTTCGGCGAGACCCGCCTGGGCCAGGGGCGCGAAAATTCAAAAGCGTTCCTGAAAGAGAACCCGGACATTGCAGGGGTCATCGAGCGGGAGATTCGATTGGCCTATCATCTGGGCGGCGTGGACGACATGGAGCCGCCGACCACCAACGGCGCGCACCCCATCGACCTTGCAGAGGATGAAGCTGCAAAAGCGGAAGCCGAAATCGCAGCGGAGATCGCGGCGGAACTCGCTGCCGGCTAGCACGACGAGCTGCTCCCCCAACTAGATCGCCCGCACGGCTTCGTCCCCCCGGGGTCGTGCGGGTATTGCCTTCACCCCATTCCTCTTTCGATAATCGGGAGAGGGGTCTACCGTTGTCCTCTCCAAAACAGGACAAAACATGTAGATGGCGCATTCCATTGACCCCGACGCCGCTACGCTCGATAATAGCGAAGTGCGACACCGAACCGTCTCCGCAGTTGTTGTTCCCGGAATCGTTTTCGTCGGGATACTCGCCCTCGCCGCTTGCACGGCGTCCGAGGCCGTTACGCCCACGCTAGCGCCGACCGAACCGGCTGCCGTCCCGTCGCTGCCAACCGCTGAACCGGGTGAACCAACACGCACGCCCGAGCCGGGATTTACATTGATTGCGCCGTCGGTGGATGCGGCGCTACCCCCCACGCGAGAACCCTGCGAGGACGACGCCGCCTTCGTGGCTGATCTCACCATACCGGATTTCAGCCAGTTCTTGCCGGGAGCGACTCTGGATAAGCGCTGGCAGATCCGCAACACCGGCACATGTGAGTGGGGCCCGGACTATCGCGTGGTGTTTGCGGAGGGGTCGGCCATGGGAGCGCAGCTCGAACACGCGCTTTACCCCGCCAGGCCCGGTAGCGAGGCGATAGTGACGATCCCGATGATCGCGCCCGACATTCCCGGGGACTACCAGGGCAACTGGCAATTGCGCAATCCCGAGAATGAGGCTTTCGGTCCAATTTTGTTTATTAAGGTGAAGGTGATTGCAGTACCAGAAACTGGAGATGCGGGGGGATAACGCTAGGGAGAGAATACGCCGGCGCTGATCGAATTGGCCGCCAGCGACGCGACCCATCCAAGCGTACACAACAAGATAGTCCCGAAGAAAAACATCAAGAACAAGCCGCCGCTCGCAAGCCCCACACCGGCGAATACCCGCGTCCGGACCGGATCGAGCGCGTCCCGCGACTGCAGCCACGCCAGCAATCCGAATATGAATGCCACAATCGGCAGCAAATACCAGAACCCGAAACACGAAAGCAAAACGCCGCCGCCCAAAATGAGGGCGATGAGTCCCATGACATCGCTGCTGTTACCGCGATAGGCCCCCCGCCGTAACGGCACGCGCGCAGCCGACACCTCGCTGTAGACAATTCCCTCCTCGTAGCGGTCCGGCTCGGACACTTCATTGCCGTCGGCGTGCCACGCCAGAGCGTGCTCCTCACACAAGCGGCGCCCATCATCGGCGTACCATAAACACGAACCGCACAACGGCCGGGCGCAGACTTCACAATGCTCGACCGCTGCGCGGTGCGGGTGCTCGTGGCAAACTTCGGGCTGCGGCATAGCCTCCGGGCTTACGTCCCTTCCTGCCACGAATTCAAGTACGTTTCCTGCTCCGGTGTGAGCTTGTCGATGGAGACCTTCATCGCCTCCAGCTTAATGCGGGCGATTTCACGGTCCACGTCTTCGGGCACGGAATGGACCTGGTTGCCGAGTTCGGCTGCGTTCTGCAGCATGTATTCCGCGCTGAGAGCCTGATTGGCAAAGCTCATATCCATCACGCTGGCTGGATGCCCCTCGGCGGCGGCCAGATTAATCAGGCGCCCTTCGCCCAGCAGGTTGATGCGCCGACCATCCGGAAGTGTATATTGATCGACAAATTCGCGCACCTTGCGGACATTGCCGGACGACATTTCTTCCAGCGCCGGAATGTTGATCTCGACGTTGAAATGTCCCGAGTTCGCGATAATTGCACTGTCCTTCATGAGTTCGAAGTGGCGTCGGTCGATCACGTGTTTGTCGCCCGTCAGTGTGCAGAAGAAATCGCCGATTGGCGCGGCCTCTGCCATGGGCATCACCCGGAATCCGTCCATGACGGCCTCGAGAGCCGCGAGCGGATCGACTTCTGTCACGACGACGTTCGCGCCGAGGCCGGCCGCCCGCTTCGCGAGACCCTTGCCGCACCAACCGTAGCCGGCTACCACGAAGGTTTTGCCCGCCAGCAGCACATTGGTGGCGCGCATAATGCCGTCCAACGTGCTCTGGCCGGTGCCGTAACGATTGTCGAAGAAGTGCTTCGTCATGGCGTCATTGACGGCGATCACCGGGAATTTGAGCGCGCCGTCGTTGGCCATCGCCCGCAGCCGGATCACGCCGGTGGTGGTTTCTTCGGTACCGCCGATGATGTCTTCGAATAGATCGTTGCGCTCTTTGTGGATGGTGCTTACCAGGTCCGCGCCGTCGTCCATGGTCATGTGGGGGCGGTGATCGAGCGCCGTTCCGATGTGCTGGTAGTAAGTATCGTTGCCCTCCCCCTTGATGGCGTATACCGGAATCTCATCATGGATCACGAGGGAAGCGGCGACGTCGTCCTGAGTCGATAGTGGATTCGATGCACAGAGCACGACGTCGGCGCCGCCAACCTGCAGCGTACGCATGAGGTTCGCGGTTTCCGTCGTCACGTGCAGGCAGGCGGAGACGCGCACACCTTTGAGCGGCTGCTCCTCTTTGAAGCGCTCATAGATTTGGCGCAGTACTGGCATCTCCTGCTCGGCCCATTCAATGCGGTGCCGGCCGCCGGGAGCGAGGTCCGGGTTTTTTACATCAAACTCCATAGCCATTTGAGTATCTCCTAAATTTATTTGGTCAGTCGAGACTTGTGAATAAAACGATCACAGCACTATTCCAAGAGAGCGTCCAGCACGCCGCCATCGTCAAAGTGCTGCCGAAAACGCGCGACGTATTCCGCGCGCGAATATTTGTGATTCTGCGTGCCAACCTGTTCGAGGCAGTAGGTAGCCGAAAGCGCACCGAGCATGCCGGCCACCGGCCACGGCCAGCCAGAGGCAACGCCGCGCAAGAAACCGCCCCGGTAGGCGTCGCCGGTTCCCGTAGGGTCTTTCACTTCCACCGGTGGAAACGCCGCTACTTCGTACACGGCGCCGTCCACGTGAATTTCCGAGCCGGATGCGCCCTTCGTGACGCCGAGCACCGTTCCCTGCCCGGTAATCTGTTCGGCGGTCATTCCGAGTTTATCTTCGATCAAGCTAAATTCATATTCGTTTACGATCAGGTACTTTGCGCCGCCGATGCCCTCGCGCAGGTCGTCCAGGTTAAGCCGCACAATCTGCTGGCTGGGGTCGTAAAAATAGGGGATATGCGATTGCTTGCATTCGCGCACGTGCGCACGCATAGCATCCGGGTCATCCGGCGAGATCACGACGAGGTCAGGCACGAAGTCCAGGTCGGCAATGCGACATGCAGCCGCGCGCGCCATAGCCCCGGGGTAGAACGACGCGATCTGGCTGTTGTTCTGATCAGTCGTCGCGAAGAAAGAGGCGGTAAAGACGTCATCGAATACCTTTACGCCGCTCGTGTCGACCCCATTGGATTCGAGCGCCGCACGATATTCGTCGAAATCGCGCCCGGCCGCGCCGACAATGGTGGCTCGGCCCCCCAGTAACGCGTGGTTATAGGCGATGTTGGGCGCAATGCCGCCGCGCTGGCGCGTCATGTCGTCCACCAGGAAACTCAGGCTCAGTGTGTCCAGGCGGTCCGGCAGGATGTGGTCGGTAAACACCCCCGGAAACGTCATCAGGTAGTCGTACGCTATCGATCCTGCAAAAGCAATCTGCATTGGTCAGTCCCCCCCTCCGCGCGTCCGTTCAGCTTGTGATTCGACGTGCGGGCGCAGAACGTCTGTCAGGCCGAGCCGGTCGCGCACGATAATCCACATGCCATGCAGGCCGTCCCGGACGCGGATTTTCTTTCCTTCCGCGTAGGTCCGCGGGTGATAGTCAAGTCCGACTTCATGGATGGAATATCCAGCGAGCAATAGCTTGTTCACGATCTCAAAATCCAGGTCGAACCCGCTCCCGACGAGATTTAGTTGCCGGAGAACATCGGCGCGCACCAGCTTGATCGCAGTCGCCACATCGGTCAGATGACTGCCATACAAGAAATTGGTCAGCCAGGAAAGCACGCGCACGCCAAGGTATGCGTGCCAGTAATGATAGCGGGCATCGCCGTCCAAGACGCGCGAGCCGAGCACGGCCACCGCATCGTACTCTTGCACGGCCTGGACGAGCCGCACGAGTTGGTTGGGATGATACTCGAGGTCGGCGTCCTGGATGACAAAGTAATCACCCGTGAACACGTCGATCGCCGCGCGGATCGATCCACCTTTGCCCAGATTGCGTTCGTTGAAAATCACGCGCGTGTCCGGCCATGTTCGCCGGGCGAGAATCTCCCGCGTGCCGTCTGTAGACATATTGTCTACGGCAATAACCTCTTTCGACCAGCCCGCGCCCAGATCGACCTGCTGAATTTGGTCCAGAACGATCTCGATAGTGTCGCATTCGTTGTACGCACATACGACAATCGAAAGCTTCATTTGTGCCGCCGCTGCGGTACGAACCGATCGCGGAGGATTACGCGCAAGGCGCGCAATCCATCACGGGCGTGTATCTTTTTGCCGTCAGCGTACGTCCTCGGTTCGTAATCGATCGGGACTTCACCAATCTTACGCGTTGCCAGCGCCAATTTGTCACTCAACTCAAAATCCAGGTCGAAGCCAGAACACCTGAGCTGCAG
>JBHHUI010000130.1:0-7080 GCA_046753805.1 Anaerolineales bacterium | reverse complement strand
CGTTTTGCCGCCTTCCGTAACCTCAACTGCGCAACTCCTACTGGTATGAGTTGCAATTGGCGCCGCTGCGGCGGGGTATGCCCAGAATGGCTTCCGGGCATCCGAGCGGCGAAACCGCCGGTAAGAAGCGCGCGGACGGGCGCGTCCATCTTAATGGATTCGATCTCACAGATGTTCGCGCGCGGATACCGTATAGTGCGGTGACAGGCAGGCGAACAATAGGAGGCCATCATGGGTGTAAAAGTGGTGTGGAATGACGCCGTACTTGCGGAAAGCGACCATACAGAAATGGTCGAGGGCAATCATTATTTTCCGCCGGAGGCGTTAAACCGCGAGTACTTCCGGGAGGGTAAGATGAAAACCGTGTGTCCCTGGAAGGGACTTGCGAGCTATTACGATATCGAAGTGAACGGAGATGTCCGGCGGGGTGGGGCGTGGTACTATCCCGACCCGAGCGATGCGGCGAGCCACATCCGCGACCACGTAGCGTTCTACCAGCGCGGTGGGGTCAGGGTCGTGTCAAGCGAGGGCTGAGTTCCTTTTTCGCAGCATTGCCGAGCCGGGGGCTGTCGCAGCACTTCGGCGGCTGGGGCCTGGACGCAATGCCGACGTCAACTTTGGGTTAACGCCGTGCCGCTCAGGCGCGGCGTTCCATTTTCAAGGATCACACCATAAAATTCGAATAGAAGGGATGCAGCCAAAATGCCGATAACTGCGCGGAGCCTCACTAACCTGAAGGTGGAAATCTCCAACGGCCGCCACGAGTTCGTAGCCGACGAGCCTGAAAGTGTCGGCGGCGAAGACGCCGGACCAAATCCGTACGATCTGTTGCTGGGCGCGCTGGCCGCCTGCAAAGTGATGACGGCCCAGATGTACGCGCGTCGCAAGGCGTGGCCTTTGGACGAAGTCACCGTGCGGCTGGATACGCATAAAGTCCACGCGCGCGACTGCGACGAATGCGACAGCGATCCGAATGCGCGCGTGGACATTATCGAAGTGGATATCGCACTTAAAGGCGATCTCACCGCCGAGCAACGCGAGCGCATCAAAGAGATCGCAGACCGGTGCCCGGTCCACCGCACACTGACCAGCGAAACCCGTATCCACACGACCCTCGTAGACGAGATTCCCGTGAGCGCCTGATCGGCATGGCGTCGATCCGTGTATTCTCCGACCTGGCTGCCTTGAGCGCCGCCGCCGCGCGCGAATTTGCATCGCAGGTGGAGGCCGCCGTGGCGGCGCGCGGTGAAGCTCATGTGGCTCTCTCCGGGGGCGGCACGCCGGAGTTGCTCTTCGCGTTGCTCGCCGCGCCGCCTTATCGCGAGCAGCTATCCTGGCCGGCGCTTCATGTGTGGTGGGGCGACGAACGCGCCGTAGCGCCCGACCATCCTCAGAGCAATTACGGTCAGGCGCGGCGATTGCTGTTGGACCACGTCGCCATCACACCCGGGCACGTTCATCGTGTGATGGGTGAGACCCCGCTGCCGGAGGCGATTGCTGCCTATTCGGCAGCGCTGCACAGCCATGCAGCGCCCGGCGCTGCGTGGCCGCGCTTCGACGTGGCCGTGATGGGAATGGGCGCGGACGGCCATACGGCTTCGTTGTTCCCCGGGTCCATTTCCGAGGCCGAGATCGCGCAACCGGTCATCGGCGTCAGCGCGCAATATGAAGACCGGCCGGCGATGCGCGTTTCGCTCACACCCATGGTTTTCAACGACGCCCGCACGGTGATCTTTCTGGTGGCCGGCGGCGCGAAAGCGGCTGTGCTCGCGCAGGTCGTTGAAAGTGCGCAGGATGAGGCGCAGCTCCCGGCGCAGCGCATCCAGCCGCGTGACGGCGCACTGGTGTGGTTTGTAGACGAGGCCGCTGCCACTGCACTGCAACGCAACCGGTGAAGTTGGGGCAGCGCTTCGGCGCGACAGGATTTCCGCCGCAAACTGTATTTGCATCTACATACATACGCCCCGCGTTGGTTAGACTGGGCAGCGATGCGAAGAGACATTGCACTTCTGATCGTCGGCGCGTTTGCTGTCGCCGGTTGCAGGCGGGCGCTGACCCCGTCGGCTACGCCGGCAGCCGAGTCGGCTGCTGCGCCGGTCGATTCTGCGCCGCGTCCCGCCACGGAGGCAGCCGCGCCCGTAGCTGACGTTGCGGCGATCAATGTCCGCGTAGAGGATGACCGCGCGTACAGTTTCAGCCAGCTCATTCCATTCGACGGTATCCGGCCAGTCTACGAGCCGGAATTCGTCGGCGCGGATGAGGCGCTCCTTATGGACGACGAACTGGTCATCGGCGTGTTTCTCGGGGGCGAGGCCAAGGCTTATCCAATCACGGTGCTGCGCTTCCGGGAGATGGTCAACGACGAACTGGGCGGCATTCCCATCCTCGTCACCTGGTGACCAATCTGCTACACCGGTCTCGTGCACGACCGGCGCATCGACGGCGAAACCCATCTCTTCGGGAATGCGGGGGCTCTGTTCATGAATGCCATGACATGGTGGGACCACACGACCCGGTCGATCTGGTCGCAGCCGTGGGGACGCGCCATCACCGGAGACTACAAAGGCGTCGAGTTGTTTCTGCTGCCATCGCAGGTGACGACATGGTCCGCCTGGAAGGACGAGCATCCCCAAACTCGGGCGATGGTCAACGACGTCGACCGCCTGGGCGCGCGGCGGCAGGAGTTCTCGGAAGACTTCGTGATTGGACTGTTGCTCGACGGACATGCGAAGGCCTATGCCTATACGGATGTCGCGGCGACCGGAATCGTCAACGACGAATTTGGTGGGTTCCCCGTGTTGCTCTGGGCAGCTGACGCCAATTTCCACGCCTACTTGCGACAGGTTGGGACGCAGGTATTGGCATTCGATTTGCGCGACGGCGCGCTTGTGGATCGACAGACCGGCTCGACCTGGGATGTGACGCGCGGGTTGGCGACCGCTGGGCCACTCGCCGGAGAATCGCTACAGCCGGTGCCGGGTTCCACGAGTTACGACTGGGCCTGGTTCGACTTCTATCCGGACTCCGAACGGTACGCGCCGGGCAGCTAGACCGCTTTCGCCGGATAATGTCCACTCCTTCTAACCCGCTTGACCTGGCAGACTGGCGGCGCAGCGTCGCCGAGATGTATGCCGCTGTCCGCCGCGCGGACCCCGCCCACCGCGCGGACGCCTGGCGCGCCTTTCGCGCTGCCCGCGACGACCTTTTCCGCAAGCATCCCCAATCTCCACTGGCGCTGGTTCAGCGCGACCAGTTCGAGACTACGCCCTATTTCGACTACGACCCGACGTGGCGCATCATCGGCGAGGTGGACGCGGATGTCGCGCGCGACACGTTCGTGGTGAACCTACCCGTCGATGGAGAATTCGCGTACACGCGGGTGGCCCGGGTGCGATTTAAAGCCGCCGGCATGGCAGCGGCCCTGAGCCTGTTCTGGATCGAAGGCTACGGTGGGGGGATATTCCTTCCCTTCCGCGACTCGTCGAACGGCCGCGACAGTTACGGCGGCGGACGTTATCTTTACGACACCATCAAGGGCGCCGACCTTGGCCTGACGGCGGGGCAAATCGTGCTCGATTTTAATTACGCCTACAATCCGTCGTGCGCTTACAACCCACAGTGGGTATGCCCGCTGCCGCCGCTGGAAAACCAACTCCCGTTTGCGGTTTGCGCCGGCGAGCGTTCGTTCCCCGCGCCGGCCGAGCCGCTCGGCTCCATTCCCAATACGCAAGCCGCTGGTCGGGCCGACATCCCGGCCGCCGCCTGAGCCCACACCGACCTCGCTCTGCCCGGCCCCAGCATGGCCGCTGCTGCCTCCGTTGCCTTTGAGCGGGATTGTGCCCATAATGGGTGTCCTAGTCGGCGCGCTGTACGGCGCCTTGCGCGACCGGCTCCCGCGCTACCTGCATGCGACGACTCAGGTCCGTGACCTCGGATATCGGATTCTTAAGAGCAACCTCGGGGCGTGGTCTGTGGCAAGCGCCGCCTTTCTCCTCGCCATCGGGCTGATCGGTGAATTCGCGCCGGACATACTCCGCTTCCGGCCGTTCGGGTGGTCGTATAGCATCGCAGACCTGTACCCTTTTTCTTTCCTCGGCCTGGCGCTGCCGCCGCTCATATGGGCCGTGGTGTGGCCGCTGCGCAATCAGGCCTACGTCCGCGCGTCCCAGCGGATGGTGTGGATCGTCTTTGCGGCCGCGCTCCTGATAAGCGCCGCGTACCTCTATGCCAACACGGGTGGGCGCGAACCGTGGATATGGCCGCGCTCGGCGATTCGCCAGCAAATCGGATTCATTTATCCGGTCCTCGTCGTCATAGTCATGCAAGCCGGCGTGCTTGCACACGCGTGGGGGCGCGGGTTGTACGGCCCGGGCCGGCACGCCATCGTGCGCCGGCCGTTGGTGCGCGCGCTGGTGACGCTGGCAGCGATTACTTCGATGGCGTGGACCGGCTGGCACGGCGCCCGGCATGGGCTGGCGTACCATCTCGCAGTGCTGGCGAGCTCCCGGCGTGATACAGGCGCGGCGACGGTAATGGCCGGTGATGGATCGCACGGCATTGAAATGCTGCAGGAGGGCCTGCAGTTGTACGACCGTAGCCTGCATTGGGTGCCGCGCAATGTCGCGGCCATCAGCGGCCGCTCCGCGATTTTGTTGCAACTGGGCGAGTACAAACGCGCCCTGGAGGGCTTCGACCGCACCGTCCAACTGGCGCCGGACAACGCCTCGTACCGGCTGTGGCGCGGTGTTACCTACCATGCGCAGCAGCAACTCGACCTGGCGCTTTTGGACTATGAGTGGATTCTGGCGCGCGACCCGGCCCACGTCAACGCACTGACCGGACGGGGGTGGGTTTACTTCCAGCGCGCGTACAGGTTATCGACGATCCTCGGTCAGGTTAGCGACGAACCGGCGCGTGATTCGCTGCGGACGTTGTCGCGGCAGTACTATCACGAGGCGCTGTCCAGTTTCGAAGCGGCTCTCGCCATCCAGCCGGCGGTCGATCTCTGGCTGGCGGTCGGATACGTGCATTATGGTCTGGAAGATTACCACGCGGCCGAGCAGGCCTGGCGCAACGCGCAGGTTGGCGAGCAGCGCGCAGATGTGCTCCTGGCGCTGGCCACGGTGCACTGGCGGCTTGCCACGCTGGGCGGCTTTGCTTGCGACCAGGCGAGCGCCCCCCTTGGCGCCAAGGAATCGGGTGCAGCGCAGATTGAGTCTGCCATCGCGGAGATTGATCATGCGCTCGAGTTGGACCCGGCGGCGGATTTTACGCATCGCACCCGCGCGCAGCTCGAATTCTTGTTGCGGAACTGTCCCGGATACGACTTCGGCGATCAGGTCGCCGCGGCCATTGCCGGTTACAGCGACATTGGGCGCAGTTCTACGGGCAACGCGCCGCCGTCGCATTCGAAGCGGCCGACTATGATGCGGCGCTGGCCGACGCACAGCAGTGGGCGCAGCTTGCACCCGCCGAGGCCGGAGCAGCGCTCACGACAGGTTTGTATGCGCTGGCGCTCACAGACGCCGAACTTGCATCCACGTGGTACGAGGCCGGCGTGCGGCGTGCGGCTGCAAGCGGCGATGCCCGCGCAGTTCGGGCTGCGCTTGACGACTTGCAAGAATTGGTCGAGAACCGGCCCGAAATTGCGCTCGCCGCCGAGGAGATCGACGCCCTGCTGCAGGGCGTCCTCGAAAATCTGGCCGGCTGACGGCGTTCGAGTGGGGCTCAACGCGCCGCCGCATGAATCAAAAGACCCGGCCGCCGCGACCGGGTCGCAATTGTGACCCACCCAGGACTCGAACCTGGAACCAATTGATTAAGAGTCAACTGCTCTGCCAATTGAGCTAGTGGGCCAGGTGGATTTGAAAATTAACTGCCCGAAAATCGAATCAACTGCTCCCCTCTGTGATGTGCGAAGCATATTATAACTTAGGAGTTACGCGGTTGGAAGCCAAAACGCTGGCTGAGTAGGCGTTGAGCCTGTCGAAACGCCGTATCGAAGCCCGTTTTGGCGCAGTTCGCTGGTCGAGTAGCCCCGAAGGGGCGTATCGAGACCAGCGAACTGCGGAACTCCTGTATCTTTTAACAACTGAGAATCATCTCACCATTCAGGGGTCGACCCCTCGCCGGCCACGACGACGCGGTTGCGGCCGCCTTCTTTTGCGGCGTAGAGTGCGGCGTCGGCCGCCTTCACCAGCGGAGGAAGGTCTGCATGGGCTGCGGTCAGGACGGCCACGCCCAGGCTGATGGTGAGCGCCACCGGCCCTATCTCCGTCTCCAACGGCGCGCCCGCCACGCAGCTACGCAGCCGCTCAGCTGCCTGTCGTGCGTGCGCCAATTCGACTTCCGGCATCACTACGAGAAACTCTTCGCCGCCGTAGCGACCCAGCGTGTCGATCTCGCGCAGGTTCTGCCGGCAGCGCTGCGCAACGGCTTGCAACACCTCGTCGCCCACCGCGTGCCCGTGGGTATCGTTGACGCGCTTAAAGTGGTCCAGGTCTAACATGATCACGGCCAGCGGGCGCTTGTAGCGTCGCGCGCGCTGGAATTCCTGCTCGGCGATCTCGAACGAGTGTCGCCGGTTAATCAAGCCGGTGAGTGAGTCCACCCGCGCCAACTCCAGCAGCCGATCAGACAGGCGCGCGTTCTGGATGGCGACAGCGGCCTGGTTGGCGAAGGCCATCACCAATTCACTGGTTTGCGGGGCGTAGGCGTTGGGCGTGTGGCTATTCACGTTGAGCACGCCGATGCTCTCGCCGCGCACCAGGAGCGGCGCGCCGACCCAGGAGCGAACTTGCTCAGTACCCGGATAAAAATGCCAATGCGAATGGTCGCGGGTGTCGGCGACGATCAACGCCCGATCGGTCGGCCAGAACCCTCGCTGTGATTCTGGGCGATGAACCTCGCGCATGCTGTGGCGTATCTGTTCGACATCACCGCCGCCCCGCGCGGCCACAGGTTCCATGCGGTCGTCGTCCTGCAGCAGGAATACTGAGACGCTGTCGTATTCCACCACGCGCGCCAGCAAGTCGAAGAGGCGGTTCAGCACCTTCTCCAGGCTTAGTTCTGCTGTGAGCA
>JBHHUI010000129.1:0-7093 GCA_046753805.1 Anaerolineales bacterium | reverse complement strand
GGGCTATGACGGCCGGGATCGAAACCTTGAAAGCAGTGAGCGAGCCGGGCGTGTGGGCAAGCCTGGAGTCTACAGCCGACGCGCTGACGGCGGGGATTGGGCAGGCTGCCCGGACAGCCGGTGTGTCGATCTATCAGACGCGTGTAGGGACGATGTTCTGCACCTACTTCACCAACGAGGCAGTTACGAACTGGGAGACTGCCAGCCAGGCTGATACGGACCGCTTCGCCGCGTTTTTCTGCGCGATGCTGGCAGGCGGCGTGTATCTTGCGCCATCCCAGTTCGAAGCTGGATTTGTTTCAACAGCGCACAAACGGAGCGAGATCAACAAGACGCTTGCCGTGGCGCAGCAAGTCTTCCGGTCGTGAAGCGTAGTTGCTGGTAACTACTCCGCACATTGCCAGAACCTAATCCATGACCTGCCGCGCTGCGGCCAGGACCTCGGTATCTCACGCGCCGGTCGGGTTGAGAGGTGGGTCAGCGCGCCCACAGAAACTACCGGCGCGGCGCCAGTCCGTCTCACCGCGCCGAATGAGCAGCCGGCGCAGCGATTATGCAGCTTCCAGTGCGCGCAGCAGGTTCGCCATTTCGATGGCCGCTGTTGCCGCCTCCATGCCCTTGTTGCCAGCCTTCAGTCCGGCGCGCGCCTGGGCCTGTTCAATCGTAGCAGTAGTCAACACGCCGAAGGTGATCGGCACGCCGGTGCGCTGGGCGGCCGCCGAAATGCCGCCGGCGGCCTGGCTGGCGACAAAGTCGAAGTGCGGCGTTTCACCCCGAATGATGACCCCCAGGCAAATGAGCGCTTGATAACGCCCGCTGGCGGCCATGTGCTGCGCCGCCAACGGGATTTCAAACGCGCCCGGCACCCAGGCGACGTCTACGTCCTCCGGGGCGACGCCGTGCCGGCGCAGCGCGTCTTGTGCGCCTGAGAGCAACTCTTTGCCCAGCGCGTCGTTGAAGCGCGATATGACAATGCCGAAATGTAGACCGGCGCCCGTCAGGTGGCCTTCATAGGTATTTCCCATGGTGTACTCCAGTGAACGGCAGTTAGTGGAAGTCTTGCGGCAGCAGATGGCCAAGCTTTTTGCGCTTGGCGGCCAGGTACGCGCGGCTGTCCGGGTTGGGCGCGATGATCAGCGGCGTGCGTTCAACCACTACGATGCCGTGCTGCTCCAACCCCGTCACTTTGGCCGGATTGTTGGTGAGCAGCCGCACCCGGTTGAGGCCCATGTCGCGCAGCATCCGGGCTGCAACCCCGTAGTCGCGCAGATCGGCCGGGAAACCCAGTTGGTGATTGGCCTCGACGGTATCGTAGCCTTGTTCCTGCAACGCATAGGCGCGGAGCTTGTTTAGCAAGCCAATGCCACGCCCTTCCTGGCGCAGGTACAGGATGACTCCGCCCCCACCCGCTGCGATGCGCCGCTGCGCCTCCTGCAACTGTGCGCCACAATCGCAGCGCTGCGAGCCGAGTGCGTCCCCCGTGAGACATTCGGAGTGCAGGCGCACGAGAGGCGCACCCGCGCGCCACTCGCCAAAGGTCAGCGCCAGGTGCTCCTGGCCGGTTAACACATCCCGATACGCCAACGCCCCAAACTCGCCGTACCGGGTGGGCAGCCGCGCTTCCGTCACCCGCTCGACGATCGTCTCGACCCGACAGCGATAGGCGATCAGGTCCCGGATGGCGAGGATTTTCAGGTCGTGACGTGCAGCGAAGGTTTCCAGTTCCGGTAGGCGCGCCATCGTCCCGTCGCTGCTCATGATCTCGCAGATGACGGCCGCCGGATAGAGGCCCGCCATTCGCGCCAGGTCGAGCGAGGCCTCGGTCTGGCCGGCGCGCGTGAACACGCCGCCCACAGCTGCGCGCAATGGGAACACATGGCCCGGTCGGGCAATGTCCTCGGGGCGCGTGTTGGGGTCGATCAGCGTACGAATGGTCGTCGCGCGGTCATAGGCCGAGATGCCGGTGGTGACGCCCTCCCGCGCCTCGACCGAGACGGTGAAGGCAGTGCCGAACTGGGCGGAATTCTGGTCGGGCGGGACCATCATGGGGATGCCCAACGCGTCGAGCCGCTCGTTGGTCATGGAGAGGCAGATCAGCCCGCGACCCTCGCGCGCCATGAAGTTGATCGCCTCGGGCGCGGCGAAATCGGCTGCGATGGCCAGGTCGCCTTCGTTCTCACGGTCTTCGTCGTCGACGATAATGACGAACTTGCCCGCGCGGAAGTCTGCCAGCGCTGCTTCAATGCTCGCGAATGGCATCGTGTGCGCTCCCGACGAATCTTTCGACGTACTTGCCCAGCATATCGACTTCCAAGTTCACCCGACTCCCGAGCGGCTTACGGGGCATAGTGATGTGTTGCTGTGTATAGGCGACGAGCATAAAGGTGAACGCGTCCGGCAGTACGTCCACAACTGTGAGACTGACGCCGTCAACGGCAATGAATCCTTTTGGCACAATGTAGCGCAACAGGTGCGGTGCAGCGCCGACTGTCACCCATAGCGAGTCGCCTTCCGGCTTGAAGGCCTGGATTACGCCAGTTCCATCGACGTGCCCCTGCACAAAGTGTCCGCCTACGCGCCCGTTGGCTGCAAGCGAGCGCTCCAGATTCACGCCGTCGCCGGGGGCCAGGTCGCCTAGATTGGTGCGGCGTAAAGTCTCCGACGCGAGACCCACGTTGAAGCTGTCGGCCGAGGGCGCCGTGACGGTCAGGCAAGCGCCATTAACGGCCAGGCTGTGGCCCAATTGGGCGTCGGCGAGCACGGCGGCGGCCTGCACCGACAGCGTCCAGCCGCCGTCAATTTCTCGAAGCGATTGCACCACGCCGACCTCCTCGATAATTCCGGTGAACATGATGATTACCCTCCTTTCGGTGGGAGGACGTCGGCTTGTAGCCATAAGTCTTTGTCGAGTGTTTCGAATTGCAGCGCGTCTAAGTGCAGCGCCTGGGCGAGCCTGGCCGCGCCTTGGCCGCCGACCGGCCCGGGCGCGCGTGCGCCGCCGATAATGATCGGCGCCACAAAAACCCACACCCGGTCCACCAGACGTTGGGTAAAAAACGCTCCCAGCACTTCACCGCCACCCTCGACCATGACGGTGAGTAGCTTACGCCGCCCGATTTCGTCCAGCACGGCCGGCAGGCTGACGCGGTTGTGCGCGTCTGCGGGCACTGTCCAAACCTCCACGCCGCGCGCCCGCAGTTGGGCGCAGTAGTCGGCGTCGGCGGCCGCGGTGGTCGCAAGGACAGTCTGGCCGGGCAGCGTGGGATCGAAGAGGCGCGCGCTGCCCGGCGCGCGACCCCGGCTGTCGACCACCACCCGAAGCGGGTGCCGACTGTTTGCCTGGTCCAGACGCGTGGTCAATCGCGGATCGTCGGCCACGACCGTACCGACGCCCACCAGGATTACGTCGCTGACGTTGCGCAGCTGATGACCCTGTCTTCTCGCCGCCGCGCCAGCGATCCAGCGCGCGTCGCCCGTGTGAGTCGCGATCTTGCCGTCCAGACTCATTGCGAATTTGGCGGTGACGAAAGGACGGCCGGTTGAGATGTACTTAAAGAAGGGCCGGTTGAGCGCGTGTGCATCGTCGGCGCACACCCCGCGTCGGACGCGAAGGCCGGCGACGGCAAGTTGGGCGTGTCCTTTGCGATCCACGTTTGGATTGGGGTCGCCCACGGCATAGATGACCTCGGCCACGCCGGCTGCGATGATCGCGTCGGTACACGGCGGCGTGCGCCCATGGTGCGCGCAAGGTTCGAGCGTGACAAAAAGCGTCGCATCGCGCGCAGCGGGGCCGGCCGCTCGCAGGGCTTCAATCTCGGCGTGGGCCGCGCCTGCGTGGTGGTGGAAGCCTTCGCCGATGATCCGACCCTGTTTGACGAGCACCGCGCCCACCAGCGGGTTGGGGCTCGTGCGGCCTTCGGCTTGGCGGGCGAGCGCCAGCGCGCGCTGCATGTAGGCTGTCTGGTCGGTCTCGCTGTGCAAAGAAATACCCCGCTGTCGACGACATACGGGGCGATGCAAGCGACGGCCTGCCCGCGCTGCGCGCTGCAGCCGGGCCGGAAAGCACACACCCCGAAGACGGTAGGTCTTCGGGGTGAACACAAACCATACCGCGCGCGGAATCGGTGTTCTGCGCGGGCAGCCGGACCTTCTACCATCCGGACTATACCGTCGGCTCCGGAGTTTCACCGGATCCACCAGCTTGTTAGCTGGGTAGCGGGCTTTCCTGGCGCAGCCAGGGATCACCGCCGGTCGGGAATTGCGGGCGCGTCTATTTGACCCGCCGCTCACCCTGCCCCGAAGGTCATATATTTAGTTGATGTGATTATACAGCATCTGCGTTCTGGGCATCTTCAAGGGCGCAAATCCAGACAAACGAGTCAAGTTTTGGGACACGGATGAACACTGATTCTCACGGATTTTGAAATCAGTTTTCATCCGTGTCCATCTGTGTGAATCCGTGTGCCATTTCTCTCGTCGGTTTGAGGCGCAGCTTCGTTGGTGATTGTCAACTGATTGGTCAGCCGCCATAGGCTCAGGGGACACACACCTCGCTTGTTCGCTGAGATCAGGCGACACTCCATGTTACACTCGCGGTCGCGCAAGCAGTCCAGATTCCCGATAGGACGGCGAACGTCGTTAGGACGCTTGGGGGAGGATAAATGCAACGTGTAGTCATCACGGGCGTGGGTGTTGCCAGTTCACTTGGATGCAATGTGCCAGAATTTTGGGAGCGGTTGCTTGCGGGTCAGTCGGGGGTCGTGTCTCTGGAGGACGATGAATTTTCCGGGCTGCCCACCCGTATTGGCGCTCGCGTATCAGGGTATCTGGAGCGCCGGCACTTTGAACGCAAAGAGGTCCGCCGGATGAGTCGCACCACACGACTCGCTCTTGTGGCCGCAACTCAGGCCGTGGAGGCAGCGCGCCTGACCAAAGGAGGCGTGAATCCCTCGGATGTAGGTGTAATCATTGGCAGTTCTATTGGCGGTTTCAGCGCCAGCGAGCATTTCGTCAGAGATTACTACTTGCATGGCCGCCGCAGCCCACTTGTTATCCCCATCTCGATGAACAATGCGCCCGCTTCGCATGTATCTATCCGGTATGGTTTTCAGGGCCCGCTCCTGAACCTCGATGCCGCATGTGCTTCCGCCGCGCATTCCATTGGTTATGCTTTTAATCTGATTAGAACGGGAATGCTGGGCAGCGCTGTTTGCGGCGGCGCTGACAGTCCTTTTGCGCGTGGCGTGATGGAGGCCTGGTGCGCATTGCGGGTACTGTCTGAGAGAAACGATAATCCCGCTGCAGCCTGCCGGCCGTTCAGCGCCGACCGCGACGGCATGGTGCTGGGCGAGGGGGCCGGCATCTTGATCCTGGAGGCTGAAAGCCTGGCGATTCGGCGAGTCGCTGCCATTCTGGCTGAAGTCAATGGCTACGGCGCAACCGGGGATGGTCACCATCTGACGCAGCCGACGACAGTAGGGCCGGCCCGTGCTATGCAAAAGTGTCTGGCAGATGCCGGACTGGCGCCTGACCAGATCGACTATATCAACGCGCATGCAACGGGAACGCGTTGGAACGATAGAAACGAGACAGCGGCGATCAAGCAGATTCTTGGCGCGCGTGCTTACCATGTCCCTGTGGTGGGCAATAAAGCTGCGTTAGGTCACGCGATTGGCGCCAGCGGAGCATTGGAACTGATCAGCTGCGTCCAGTCCGTTCGCCAGCAAGTCGTGCCGCCGACCATTAACTACCGGATTCGCGACCCGGCATGCGATCTCGATTACGCAACCGAGGGAAGCCGGCGCTGCCGGATTCGCAACGCTATGAGTAATTCTTTCGCATTTGGCGGCAGCAACGCCACGTTGATCGTGGGAGAATACGATCCCGACGCCGTTTGAAGACCCGGCAATGGCACGCTGCTCATATGCTGCTGCGGAAAAATCAAATGACGGGGCTAAACGCGGCGGCATGTCAGAAGTTAACCCGGGGCTGGGAATGTAACTTCGAAAATGTAACCGACCGGCCGCACGCGCGAGGTCAGTTCGTCGCCATGCGCGTGAGCAATTCGGCGGGCATTGGCTAGACCGAACCCCACTCCTTCGTAGTGGCGGGGCGGATCTGATTTACTTTGCCATGTGTCCAGTTCAGGGGCCACTACAACTACTAATAGCGGACGCAGATAAAGGTTGGGCAATCGGTAAATCATCAAGCCTGGCACGTCACTTCGGGCAGGCCGCAACGGCCAAGCGGGAATCCACTCCGTTTTCTGGATGCCCGCGTGCGCGGGCATGACATCAAGATCGAAGTATGTCCAATGTCAAACTGTGTTCTCTATAAGCGCTCCATGTCAACCCGTTATAGTAAGATGATCAGGGCTGCAGAGTTTGCCCTGAGCGTACAGGTCTGCACCTACGCGCGCTTGCAGCGCCCAGATGTCAGGTACGAGATACATGGTGCGATTGTGCACAATGAACATGCCCTCCATTTGCACCGGTTATGGAGCAGTCAGGGCAGGCAGGTCTCCCCCAACAAGTACCGGTCCATCTCTCGCGCTGGGACCGGGGGGCCGACGCCGTCGTGACCTGGATCGAATGGCGGCAGCGGAACGCTGAAAGAACTGACCAGCCCGGCGTCACCTATCCCTTGGCCGGGTTTCCGGCCAGGCGCGCTGTGCTACAAACGCGCCAACCCCTTGCAGTGCGGGTCGGCGATTGACCATGCACTGGTAATCGACGGCGACGGCGATCAGGTGCGACGAATTTCCTCGAATTCGGCTTTGGAAATCTCGCCTCCGGCGTAGCGGCGGCGGAGAATTTCGAGCGCCGAATCACTCTGGGGCGGTGCGTTGGTGCGAAACGGCGTTGATGGCGGCGGGGCGCCAGCTTTTGGGAATAGATTGCCCACGAACCATACGCCGCCGCCCACGATGGCAACGACGACGACCAACGTGACGATAAGCCCCAAGCCTCCCAACCCCATTCCAATTCCTGTCATCATTGTGATCTGTTTTCGATAGACATCGCTACGTGGCAGCACGTGCTGGCTATATTCCCAATCTGTGCTGCGGCTGGTATGTGGTCACATCGTAGACGAT
>JBHHUI010000128.1:0-7154 GCA_046753805.1 Anaerolineales bacterium | reverse complement strand
CGTGGTCGAGCGCGGCGAGCAAGCGACCGTCGCGGGGATCGTAGGTCACGTCGTGGACGGCCCAGCCGGGGAAGTGCGGGCCGGCCACAGACCACTCGCGCCGGTCGCGGTCGCTGGTGAAGATGAACAATCCCTTGCGGGTGCCGGCGAAGACGTGCACTTGGATGGTCATTTCAACTCCCTCAATTTCGCGCCATTATGGAATAGCCCGATCTGCTCTGCGTCCATCCGCATACCGTTCGGCAGTTCCAAAGCCCAACGATACCGCGTCCAGCGAACCGACGCCTGCCGCTCAGGCAGCGGTTACCCAGCGCGCGCCCGTCAGCCGGACCAGCTCCACAACTGGCAGGCGAACCTGCAGCCCGCGCTGCCCGGCGCTGATGTGAATCTCATCGAGCGATTGGGCGTGCGCGTCGAGGCAGATGTCGAAGCTCTTGGTGCGCAACGCCAGCGCCGAGATGCCGCCCGCCTGTAGCCCGGTGAGACGCTCGGCCTCGGCCTGCGTGGGTAATCGTAGTTTCTTCTCCCCCAGGTCGGCGGCCAGCGTTTTCAGATTCACTTCGTGCGTGGCAGGGACCATTACCAAGAGCGGCCGCCCCCGGCTGCGCGCGACGACGATAGTTTTGTAGACCACTTCCGGGGATGCGCCCAGCCGCGCGGCCACTTCAACCGCCGAGAGCTTTTCGGCCGGCAATTCGATGACCTCGTGCGGGATTTTGCGGTTGGCGAGCAGGCGCGTGACGTTATTGCGGGCGGGCATCTCAGTCGGAAAGGTACCGCGCGGGGTCAAACGCCGCCGGAATGGCGGGGCCGGCTGTCCCGGTCATCTGCGCCGCCAGCCCCTTTGGCGCGGCCTGCGAATAACACATGCCATGTCCGCTGAACCCGGCCAGCAGCCACAGTCCCGGCCGTCCCGGCCAGCCCCCCACGAGCGGCATCTCATCCGGTGTGTATCCCATGTTCCCGGTCCATTGCTGTACGACCTGGACGCCTTCGGTTGCCGGGAAGAAACGCGGCAACGCCGCTTCCAATGCGCGCTGCACCTGCGGCAGAGGCGGCGCGACATTCTGCCCCGGCAGCGGATGGTGTCCCATATCCATGTCCGGGCGCACATTGCGCATGCCGCCGAAGAGCAGCTGGCCGCTCTCAAGCTGCCGTCCGTAGGCAAAGCCTCCATCCGCGCTAAAGGACGCAAGTTGAAAATCGACCGGCTCGGTGAGAACGACATGGCCGCGCGTGGGCGTGATCAGGCCATCCAGTTCTGTGAACAGATCTGCGCTCCACGCATTCAGGGCGATCACGACCTCGCTGGCGGGTACCGTCGTGCGCGCCGTGCGCACGAGCCAGCCGCCCCCGCCGGGTGCAACGTCCACCGATTGCACCGGCGTGGAGAAGGCAAAGCGCGCGCCGTGGCGCGCGGCCGCCGCCGCCACACCCTGCACGTAGCGCGCCGAATGCACGCGTCCCTGCCCCGGCCGATAGGCAGCGCCCACAAATTGCAAGCCCGGCTCCGTGCCGAGATGTTTCGCAATCGCATCGCGCGCGAGCCATTCCCCGGCAATGCCTTCCTCGCGCAGCGCCGCCACCGACTCGCGTACAAGTTCGGCCTCAGCTTCGTCCGAAACGAGCGAGATGAACGGGGCTTCGGAAAAGCCGGCGTCTATTTCTTCGGCAGCCAGCACTTGCCGCAGCAGCGCATGGTTCTCGCGCGTCAGGTCGTAGATGGCGCGCGCTTGCTCACGCCCGATGCGGCGGATATCGTCGGTATAGGCGCGCGTGGACCCCTGCACCATCAGGCCGCCGTTACGGCCCGTGGCTCCCATCGCGGGCGCCGGGTTGCGCTCCAGCACCAACGGCTCGCGACCGGCGCGCGCCAGCCAGTAGGCCAGCGCGCTGCCCATGACGCCCGCGCCGATGATGGCGCAATCTACATACGAGGGAAGGGGCCCAGACTCCCGCACCCACGCGGGCGCGGTTTGGAGCCAGTGCGAGACTTCATGGTCGGTCACGCAGGGCCTCCAATCTTACGATGAGCGCCACGGGCGGCCCCTCGTCGTCCAGTCTTGGTTCGCGCAGCGCCGTGACGTGGAACCCGGCTGCGCCGGCTGCGGAGAAGTGATCGGAAATAAGATGAGGGTGCGTCTTCACAGCCAGGGTACGCTCATTGATACGAAACGAACGCTGCCAACCCAGGAAGCGCCCACCCGGGTGCACCGTAGAATACACCGCAACGCCTCCCGGCCGCAACACGCGCGCCAACTCGCGCATGGCGCAGCCGAGATCGAGCACGTGCCCGATCGTCAGTCCCGATACGACATCATCAAAACAAGCTGCCGGAAAGGGCAAGGCGAGCCAGTCGGCCTGCCCGGAACGATCGTCGCCTCCTGACCGCAACATCTCAAATGACAGATCGACTCCCACTACGACCAGCGCCCCCCGCTCCCGCAACATCCGCCCGTACCGGCCGGTGCCGCAACCCAGGTCGAGCACAGCCTTGCCGCGCACATCCGGCAGCAATTCCAGCATAGCGGCCTGCTCCGCCTCCATCAACGCATTGTGTGCGCGCGGTGGATACACGGCTGCCCACTGTGCGTACGCGGCGCGCGGGTCGAGGGTTTCTACGCCTCGGCCAAACAAACGCTTGATGATGGACACGATCAAGCGCCCTCCAATTCGCGATTCCTTAACAGCTATGCGCCTCCTGGAATACGGTATGATCCCCCGCGCCTCTGTCATGCCCAAACGCCTCGACACATCGTATCTGCCGCCGGTGCTGCTGGGTGCAGCCATCCTGCTTGGTCTTGTCGCGCGCCTCGTGCGGCTGGGCGAAGTCCCGCCGTTGCTGTGGTACGACGAAGCCTGGTTCGTCAACCGCGCGCGGGATGTGCTCGCAACCGGCGTCTACCCACTCTACTTCGCCAACGCGGGCGCGGGCGTGCATCCGCTGCATGTCTACCTCACCGCCGCCATGGCACGCGTGGCGGGCATTTCGCCGCTCACCGGTCGCCTCGTCACCGCTCTGGCCGGGACGGCGACCATTCCGCTCGTTTACCTGGCTGGCCGCGACCTGCTGGCAACCATCTTGGGTGAGCGGCGCAAGAATTTATTCGCAGCCATGGCCGCCCTGCTGCAGGCCGGTCTGTTCTGGAACGTCGCGCTCAGCCGCCTGGGCACGGAGATCATCCACGTGCAGCTGCTGGCCATTCCAGCATTTCACCTGTTTGCCCTTGGGCTGCAGCGAATGCAGCGGCGCTGGTTTGCGCTCAGCGGGTTGCTGATCGGCATCGCGCAATACAGCAGCCCCAATGCCAGATTCATTCCGATCACGGTCATCCTGATCACCACCGGCGTCGTACTGCTCCGCCCGGCGCGACGCGGCGTCGCGCTGCGCGGACTCGTGCTGGCCGGGCTGGTCGCCCTGCTCGTCTTTGCCCCGCTTGGGCTGCATTTTGCGCAACACCCGGACGACTTCTTCGGACGCGCCCGCACCGTCACGGCGGAAACCTTCGGGGCGGCAAATGTGCCGCTGGCCTTGCTGCGCAACGCGGCCAATACCCTGATCGGGATCAGTATCCGTGGCGACGCCATGATCCGTCACAACTTGCCCGGCCGCCCCAACCTGAACCCGATCCTGTCCGTCTTCTTCTGGCTCGGCGTGGTCGTGCTGGCGCGTCGCATCCGGCGTGATACCGGAGCGCTGGTGTTGCTGGCGTGGTCCGGCGGCATGACTCTCACGACCCTACTCAGCGACGGCGCGCCGATCTTCACTCGCAGCCTCGGCGCGGCCCCGGCCATGCTGTTCATCGTCATCGTCGGCGCCTGGCGCGCCCACGGCTGGTTGGCGGTGGCCGGCGGTCGAAGGACCGCCATCGCGCTTCTGGCGTCTGCCCTCACAGTTGCAACTGCCTGGGATGCTTACGACTACTTCGTCCGCTTCGCGCAACACCCCGCCGCCTTCGACGGCTTCACCGCCGGCGAGTACCGCGCCGCCGAAACCGCCCGCGCGCTCGCCGAACACGACGCAGTGTACCTGTCTCCGTGGAATGCCGCTACCGACAAGCCCAACCACGAACTGCTGCTGCACAGCACGGACGTGCGCGGCTTCAACACCGCCGACTGCCAGATGTATTTCCCCGACCGCACCAACCATTACCTCGTGGACGCAATTGAGGACTACCACGGCATCAACCGCCTGCAAGGTCGCTTTCCGACGGGCCGCGTCACGCAGATCATCGCGCACGAACCGGACCCCTATCCGTTGACACGCATCTTCACCGTGCCGGTCGGCGCACCGCCGAACATCTCGATTCCAGTCGGCATGTCCTTCGCCGAAGACCACATCGCGCTCGTCGGCGCGGAGGTGTGGAGCACGACGACAGCGCCGGGTGAATTGCTGTACGTCACGCTGGCCTGGCAGGCGCTGCAACCGGTTTCGCAGGAATTGGTTGTACTGGTGCATGTGGCCGAGAGCGCCACTGCGGTCCCCGCCGCCGGCCACGACTCGGCGCCCTGCAACGGCACAATCCCCACCACCGCCATGCGGCCCGGCGAGATCGTCTTCGACGGGCACGTGGTGCCGCTGCCCGCCGATATGCCGCCCGGGGACTACTCCATATTCGTCGGCCTGTACACCTGGCCGGAGCAAGTACGCGTGCCTCCGGACGCCGGCGGCACCCCGGACGGGCGGCGGGAGCTAATCCCGATCGTGATCTCGGAATAACGCAATTTGACGTGAAGGCGCAGAGGATGCGTGCGATTCTTCGCGCCGCCGCGCCTTTGCGTCGAAGATTACGAATCCGGCATCGGGGCTCGCGCGAGGCTGCGGAGCTGCGCGTCCGTCCGCGCCCAGTGCAGGCGGTGATACGGGATGCTGGCCGCTTTGCGCAGCAGGTGCGGTCGCCACTCGCCCGGGCGAACCAGCGCGCCCCGCAACGCCTGCCACGCCCTGCGCAGCCGGAACTCGTGATGCACGCGTCGGTGCAGCACACGGTAAAACTCAGGTTGGTACGTGCCCTGATAGAGCATGTCCAGGTCATCGCTGTCGGTCCAGTTATGCTTCTTGCCGAGCTGGTCCTTTACGTGCTCATAGAATTTCGTGCCGGGCAGCGGATACGATACCGAGATGCCGATGTCGTCCGGCTGCGCCTCGCGCACCATTTTGAGCGTCAACTCGATATCTTCCAACGTCTCGCCCGTGTAGCCAAACTGCAGAAAGAACCCCACTTCGATGCCGTGTGCGTGCAGCCGGCGCGTGGCTTCGTAAATCTGCTCGACCGTCTGGCCTTTGTCCATCGCGTCGAGGATGTCCTGCGAACCGGACTCGGCGCCCATCCACACAATTTTGCAGCCCGCATCGGCGAGCGCGCGGGCGGTCTCCGGCGTGACCAGATCGGCGCGCTGCAAGCACTTGAACGGAATCCGCACACCGCGCTTCTTCAATTCTTCGGCGAAAGTCGCCAGCCACTGCGGCTTCAATCCCAGAATGTCGTCCGCAAACCAGAGCCAGTCCGGCCGGTAGTTGTCGTGCAGCCACTTGACCTCATCGGCGACGTTTTGCGGCGAGCGCGCGTTGTAACGCTGGCCGTAGATCGGTTTGGCGCACCAATTGCACGAATACGGGCAGCCGCGCGTCGTGACCAGGTTCATCGCGTAGTGGCCGTGCCGCGCCTGCCAAACCCGCCGGTAGCGCGGAATATCGACCAGGTCCCAAGCCGGGAATGCGAACTTGTCCACATTGCGCTCGAACGGGCGTGGAAGGGTGCGCGTTACCGCGCCGTCAGCATCCGACCACGCCAATCCCTGAATGGATTCCAGCGGGCGGTCGCTCCGGCCGGTCAGCACGGCAAGCAATTCCACAAGGGTATTTTCGCCCTCGCCCAGGATCGCATAATCCACTCCGTGCGCGAAGTATTGTTCCAGGTTGTCGGTGGCGTCGGAGCCACACACGATGACCGCTTCCACGAAGTCGCGTGCGTTCGCCATCGCCGCCATTTCGAACGCAGCGGCGCGCATGTTGAGCAGGCACATCTTGCTGAGGTAGTTGAAGTTGTCCTCGTAAATAATGGCGAAGCGGGGCCGGTATGCGTCGAGCGCCTGCGCCCATTCGGCGGTGCCTTCAGCCAGCATTGCGTCAAACAGCGCAGTAGAGTACGCCGCCGCCCGAGCTGCGCTGGCCGCGTAAAGCGTCCCCAGCGGCGGGAACGGCTGCATGGCCGCCCACAGCTTGGGGTCAAATCGCAAGTAGTAGGATTGGCCGAATAACACATCTATCGATTGCAGATTGCGGATTGCGGATTGTGGACCTGGGATTGGGGAATTCGGAAGAGGCATGAATTTCGAATTACCAATTACCTCGAAAACAACCCGCCCGCCACAAGCTCGCGCGGCGACTTGTACATGGCGCACACACAGTGTGCGCATTCCGGCCGTTCGCCACGGCGGATCGCACGGCGCAGCGCAATGAATTCCGGCGTATTCAGACCTTGCCGGAGCGACGCGCCATTCTGACCCGGCTGGCCGGGGATGAAGTAGCAGGGCTGCAGCTGCCCATCTGCCCCGACAACCGCTGAGAAACGCGGGGCGTTGCATTGTGGTGATTCGAACGTCGAGACCTCCGGAGTTTCGGAAATCTCGGGGGTCCTGAGCAAATCTGCGAAATAGCCTAACAGGTTGCGCAGTTTCGCCGGCGATTCGGCGATGAAGCCAGAGGCGAATTCCGGTGCGAAGTCGCGCTCCAGCCTGTCGAGCACAGCGGCCAATTTGGGCAAGTCCTCGTTCCTGAGCGCCATGGCGCGGCTGTAGTCTTCGGCGCGCGCAAACGCCGCGTGTGTGCTCACATCCACCGCGAGGAACGAAATCTGGTCGACGCCGGTCTCGCGCGCCAGGCGGACGAGTGCGGGTAATTCGCGATAGTTGCCGCGTTGCACCGTCGTGCGGAACGACGTGGGCACGCCTCGCGCCGCCATCACGCGCGCGCCGGCCAGGACCCTTTCAAACGCCGGCACGCCTCGAATGGCGGCGTACGTTTCCGGCGTGGCCCCATCGAGGCTGATCGTCACCTGATCGACGTGCGCCGCCACTCGCTCGGCCTCGCGCTCCAATGCCAGCCCGGCGGTCAGCAACCAGATTCGGAAACCCGCCTCCCGAAAGCTTCG
>JBHHUI010000127.1:0-7178 GCA_046753805.1 Anaerolineales bacterium | reverse complement strand
CTTCCCCCTGACGCTGTCGGGTTGACACCCGCCCGATTCGTAGTATACTCCCCTATAGTATGGCCGAGTTAAAGATCACTTCTTCTCGCACCAAGTCTGACATGCAGGGGCGCCTGCGCCGCATCGAGGGTCAGGTGCGCGGCGTGCAGCGCATGCTGGAGGAGGAACGCGAATGCCACGAGATTGTGCAGCAGCTGAACGCGGTCCGGTCGGCCCTGCAAAGCGCCAGCCTGGTGTTCATGCGTGAATATGCGGCGGAATGCCTGCTCGACGACAAGGTCGAGGACTTGCAGGCGCGCCAGGCCGTGCTCGATGACCTGATCAGCCTTGTGGGGAAAGTGCGTTGATCCAGACAGCTACTGTCAAGTGGGTCGACGGATTTACATATGTTGGCACGGAGCCAGCGGGGCATTCGGTCGTAATTTCAAGCGGCGACGGAAAATCTAGCGTCAGCCCAACGGACATGGTGCTGCTAGCCGTGGCAAGCTGCTCAGCCGTGGACGTCGTCAGCATACTGGAGAAGAAACGGATGCCGCTTTCGTCTCTAGAGATATTCGCCAGCGGCGAGCGTACAGCGGAACACCCGCGCCGCTTCGTCAGCATCCACCTGGAATTCCGGGCCAGCGGACCCGGCCTGACAGAGCAGGCGCTGGCACGCGCGATCGAACTTTCGGAGACGAAATATTGTTCTGTGGCAGCTTCGCTGCGAGGCGCGGTCGATATCTCCACATCGTACGTCATCAGCGAGAATGAGCGCGCGCTCGCGCCCGCAGTGTGAGCGCACATACGGAATAGAAAGAACGCAAGCAGTACTGTATCAGCCGGTTCGCGCGTTATTGCGCGGCCACCCAAAGGAGATTATGAGATGGCAGAACCGATTCATGTAACCGACGCCGCCTTTGAAGCGGCCGTATTGCAGTCAGAGACCCCCGTTATTGTTGATTTCTGGGCGCCGTGGTGCGGGCCGTGCCGTATGGTAGCACCCATCCTCGAATCGATCGCGGCGGAGTACGACGGCAAAGTCGTCGTCGCCAAGGTGAACACGGACGACAACCCGCAGTATGCCATGCAGTACGGTGTGCAGGGCATCCCCACCATGCTGTTTGTCAAGGATGGCGAAGTCGTGGACCGTATGGTCGGCGCCGGCCCGGCGGTCATGATCCGCGAGCGAGTGGAGTCGCTCCTATCCGCCAACTGAACGCCAACGCGTGCGTTGCCAAGCCCTGTCCAACTTTGGTCGGGGCTTTTTTGTTATCCGTTGCAGCCCATTTTTTACTATGGTATAGTCCGTGCGGCCTCAGACAGGCCGCCAATCGAATGGCCGAAAAAACCCGCGCCCAGCAGATGGTGGACCGGCTCCGCGACATGCAAGCCAGTACACCAGACATCGAAGCCTCCGCCGTTGTGAGCGTGGATGGCCTGATCATGGCTTCGGCGTTGCCGACCAACGTCGAAGAAGACCGCGTCTCGGCCATGTCGGCGGCAATGCTCAGCCTGGGCGAGCGCATTGCGAGCGAGCTGGGCCGGGGCGAACTCGACCAGGTCTATATTAAGGGCAGCGCCGGATATGTCTTTGTCGCCGCCGTCGGCGCGGACGCAGTGCTCACGGCCCTGTGCCGGGAAGGCGCGAAGCTGGGGATGGTCTTTCTGGATATGCGCCGCTGCACGGAGGACTTGAGCGAATTGCTGTGACCGCCCGCGCGCGAACCGGCGTCAGGCCGACAGGCTTGTAACACCCGCGGGGAGGGACCGGACAACGGCCCTCCCCGCTTCGCTTGATGACTGCACACACCCATGCCCCGCAAAACACGACTCATGCTGGCAGCGTTGTTCCTCTTTGCACTCGCAGTGCAGGCGTGCTCGCGCGGCGCTCCGCCCGACTCGCCGGGGCTGCGCCTGGTGACGCTCACGCCGACCCAAGAAACAAAAAACCGACCGTCCGAAACTCCCTCCGTTACACCGACGCCGTCTCCGACGGAACAGCCGCCCACCGATGTTCCGGCCACAGAACCACCGCCGCCGCCAACGGCAGCGCCCGAGCCGCCCACCGAGGCGCCCCCCCCCGAACCCACACGCGATCCGTGGCCGCCGGCGCTGGCTGCGCCGGGCCGGAGCAAGATCGGTCTGCACGTCATCCTGAACGAGGATGCGCGCATCCTGGAGTTCGTGCGGCGCGCCAAACCCCGCGTGATCAAGACCGTGGACAATTTCCACTGGCTGGCAGATGTAAAAGCCATTTCGCCGCAAACGGTGACGCTCGGTCGCCATACACAGGTGCCGAACCGCGATGTGCTCGACAACAAAGACCCGTCGCAATACCCCGACCCGGTTCAATTCGCGGCCGACTTTATCAATCTGTATCTGAGCGACTTTCAGGCCCATCCGTATGTAGACTATTGGGAGGGTTGGAACGAATTTCCACCCAACAGCCCGGCGCAATGGGACTGGTATACACAGTTCGAGGCGGCGCGCGCGTGCCAGATGCAAGCGCTTGGCTTCCGCGCTGCTGTCGGCGGCTTCAGCGCCGGCACACCCGAATACGCCGACATGGCGCGCTTCGTGCCGGCGATCGAGGCGGCCCAGCGTTGCGGCGGTATCTTCACCTTGCACGAATACAGTTCGCCGACAATGCAGACCGGTGTGTCTGCGAGCATCCCCGGCGCGCCCGCAGCCCTCAACGCGCATGCCGGCGCGCTCACGCTCCGTTACCGCTACTGGTACGACGGCTACCTGAAGCCGCGCGGCCTCGCCGTGCCGCTCGTCATCTCCGAGGCCGGCATCGACGGCTGGGTCGGCGAAGGCTGTCCGCTCGACGGGCGCCAGGGGTGGTATGGTTGCATCAGCACCTGGGAGAGCATCGGGCTTGATGGGCCGGCCTGGCAAGAGTTCATGAACCAGATAAACTGGTATGACCGCGAATTACAACAGGACGATTACGTCATCGGCATGGCGCTCTTCACCGCCGGTACATCGCACGTACCCGACTGGGCGACGTTTAACATGAACGATATGCTGGTGCCGATAGCGGTTTCGATGGCAAGCCAGCCGTGAATGGGGAATGCGGAATTCGAATTCGGAAATCAGATCATGACTAAATACATCCTCGTCACCGGCGGCGTGGTCAGCTCCGTGGGCAAGGGCATCGTGTCGGCCGCCCTTGGACGTATGCTTAAAGAGCGCGGCGCGGTCGTGTCCGTTCAAAAGCTAGACCCATACATCAATGTAGACCCGGGCACCATGTCGCCCTACCAGCATGGCGAAGTTTTCGTTACGAACGACGGCGCCGAAACGGATCTTGACCTGGGTCACTACGAGCGCTTCATCGACATCGAACTGCGCAAGGTGTGCAACGTCACGACCGGCCAGATTTACTCTGATGTGATCGCGTCGGAGCGGCGCGGCGACTATCTCGGCGGCACCATTCAAGTCATCCCGCACATTACGAACGAGATCAAACGGCGCATCGGCCTGGTATCCAAGACGACGGGCGCCGAAGTCGTCATCGTCGAAGTCGGCGGGACGGTCGGAGACATCGAAAGCCTGCCATTCCTCGAGGCATTGCGCCAGATGCGCAGCGACCTCGGGCGCGATAACACGGTCTACGTGCACCTGACGTGGATGCCTCACATTGGAGCAACAAACGAGCTAAAAACCAAGCCGACGCAGCATTCGGTTCGCGAGTTACGCTCGATTGGCATTAACCCGGACGTAATTGTGGCGCGCGCGGACCACCCCATTAGCCGGGAACTGCTCGAGAAAATTGCCCTGTTTGCCGATGTGCCGTTGCGCGCAGTGATCCCGCTGACGACGACGGATGTCCCGTACGAAGTGCCGTTGCTGCTCGAGGCGCAGGGCATGGGCGATTTCCTTTTCGAGCGGCTCGGGCTGCAGGCCGGCGGGTTGCTCTCCAGCTATCACGAACCGGACTGGACGGGGTGGAAGGCGATCATTGACGAAGTCAGGCGCGACAAACCGACGGTACGCATCGCGGTGGTGGGCAAATACGTCGAACTCGAAGACGCCTACATGAGCGTGCGCGAAGCCCTGCACCATGCAGGACTGGCGAACAACCGCGAGGTCCACATCGACTGGGTGCATTCGGGCAACCTGGAAAAGGAACGCGGCTGGGAAACCGTCCGGCGAGCCGACGGGATCGTCGTCCCCGGCGGCTTTGGCGAGCGCGGCATCGAAGGCAAGATTCTGGCGGCAAACTGGGCGCGGGAAAAGAAAGTGCCCTACCTGGGCCTCTGCCTTGGCATGCAGGTAATGTGCATCGAGCTGGCGCGCGCGACTCTGGGGTCGGAGGAAGCCAACTCGACGGAGTTCGACAGCGCCACCGAACACCCCATCATCGCGCTGATGGCGGACCAGCAAGACCTGACCGATATGGGCGGCACGATGCGACTGGGCGCATACCCGTGCGAGTTAAAGCCCGGCACGAAAGCCGCGGCCGCGTACGGCGGTGAAAACGGCAACGTTACCCACGAGCGTCACCGGCACCGCTTTGAATTCAATAATGCCTACCGCGAGCCGCTCGCAAAAGGTGGGCTGACCTACTCGGGTCTGTCCCCCGACGGTCGATTGGTCGAAATTGCTGAGCTGAGGGACCACCCGTTCATGGTGGGGAGCCAGTTCCATCCCGAATTTCTTTCGCGGCCCAATCGACCGCATCCGCTCTTCCGGGCATTTATCGCAGCAGCCGCGGAGTTCGCGACTGGCAAGGCCGGACCAAACAAGAATCCGGGCTAATTAATGGGACGCTGATTTACCCTGACTGACGCAGATCTGCTGGTTGAAGATACACGTTGATGACCCGCGCTCAGGCCGCCTCCAGCGCGCTCCGGACCGCCATCCGCAGGTGCGCCGCCTCAAACGGTTTTTGTAGGTACGCGTGTACGCGCGCCACCCGTTCCCCGAAAATGCGATCGACCTGGCTCGCGCGCGCCGTCACGACAATCACCGGGACATGGCGCAACCGCTCTTCAGCCTGAAGATGCCGGAATACATCCCAACCGCTCATGTCGGGCATCATAATATCCAGCACGACCACATCCGGCGTGTGGCGTTTCAACACTTCCAGCGCCTCGCGCGGGTCTGAAATCCCGATAAACGTATAGCCGGTATCCCGCAGCGTCAACCGAATAAAGTCGAGCGCGTTGTGGTCGTCCTCGATGCACACCACTTTCGGAGAGGGGTCTGGCGTATCGGCGCTCATCAACGGTACAGCTGCGCGCTGTCCGGATCGACAATTGACAGACCGCCCGAAGTCCCAATCCACAGCCGGCCGTCAGGCGCAACGCCGAGCGTGCGCACTTCTTTCGCCGCCAGTCCGGAGTCCGTACTGAAACTGCGCCACGAAGTACCGTTATAAACGGTGATCCCCTCCGGCGTGCCGAACCAGATGCTGTTGCCCGGCCCGGCGGCGATAGCCCACACCGTGTTGGCTGCGAGGCCATCGTCCACCGTAAAGTTTTCCCAGCGCGCGCCGTTGAACATGAGTACGCCGCCTCCGACTGTTCCGAGCCAGACGCGATTCACATCGTCCACCAACACGGTCAGCACCTTGTCGGACGGACTTGCGCCCTGATTCGGGATCGGCGCCCACACCGTAGGCGCATGTGCGTCGCGCACTACTTCGCCGTCGAAGGTGCCCATCCACTGGCTAGAATCAGCGCCAAAGTCGAGCGCCCACGGCTCGCCGGCGCTGGTCACGGACTGTGGAATAAATGTTTCCCCGTCGAGGATAAACGCTCCTCGATCCGAAGTTGTGACCCAGAGCTTTCCCTTCGGATCGAGTGTCACCGTCCAGATGTCATTCCCTGCCAATCCATTCTGGACCGAAAAGGTGTGCCAGGCGGCGTCGTTGAAGCGTGACAGGCCGCCGCCGATTGTGCCCGCCCAGACCGTGTCTTCGTCGTCCACCAGTAACGACCAGACATCAAGTCCGGCCAGTCCGTCTTCAACCCCGTAGCTGCGCCAGGCATTACCGGTAAAGGTCGCCAGCCCGCCATCCAGCAGCCCGATCCAGACCTGCCCGCGACTGCCAAAGTCAAGCGCCTGCACTGCGTTGCTGGTCAGACCGTCGCCCGTCACAAAGGGCTGCCACCGATCGCCATCCTGGCGCGCAAGCCCGGCGCGCCCGCCGGCCCACAGTCCCGTCTCTGGATGGAACGCAACCGCCCACAGATCGTCGCCGGGCAACCCATCTTCCGTCGTAAACGTCGTCCATTTTTCGCCGTCAAATCGGTGCAACCCGCTGTCGCTGGCGACCCACAGATTGCCTTCGCCGTCCGCGGAAATATGGCGCACGGTCGCTTGCTCAAACCCGACGCCGACAAAACGTTCCCAGCTATCGCCATCATAGCGCGCGACGCCATTCCCCTCCGTCCCGACCCAGATCATCCCGGCGGCATCCACGCCGATCGACGTGATGGCTGTCGTGCGAAGCGTCTCCACGTCCACAACCGTAGCGAGCGTTCCTCCTTCCGGCCGCGCTACGCCCGCCGCCGTTACAGCCCACACATCGCCGTTGGGGTCCACCGCCAGGTCCTTAACAACCTGCGACCCCGCGCCCTGTTCGACCGAAAACGTCTGCCAGGCTGCGCCGTCGTAGCGACCGAGGCCGTTGTCCGTACCGACCCACAGCCCTCCCGCAGAGTCGAGCGCGAGCGCATACACGGCGTTGCCGGGTAACCCGTCGGCAATGGTGAACGTTTGCCAGTCCGACCCAGCGTACCGCGAAAGCCCGCTGTCCAGCGTGCCTACCCACAACGTGCCGTCCGGCTGGATCGCCAGCGCACGCGCGCGGTTGGACGCCAGGCCATGTTCCGATGCAAAATGTGTGAATTTTCCGGCCGTGTCCCACCGAAACAGGCCCGCGCCCGTCGCGGCCCAAATGTAACCTTCGCTCAGCGCCAGATCGTAAATCTGGTCGCCATCCCCGGCGCTCTGCCAGCCGAAATGTTGCATGCGAGGCTCGATGTCCACGACCGGCAAGTCGAATGAAGGCAGCCCGATCGCCGCTGCTGTGGCCGTCGGCTGCACGACGGACGTAGGCGCGCGGGTCACAGGCAGCGGGGTGGCAGGCGCAGCTGCCGTCACGGGCGCTGCCGTGGGGTGCGGCGCGCCGGCCGGCGCGCCGCGTTACAGCAGAGGCGTCAGCACAATGAATAACACCA
>JBHHUI010000126.1:0-7214 GCA_046753805.1 Anaerolineales bacterium | reverse complement strand
CGATATCATCGATCTGCCGCACACGGCCGAGTTGTGCCAGCAATATGGCGCATGGCTGATGGTGGACGAGGCCCACTCCGTCGGCGTGCTTGGCAAGACGGGGCGCGGCATCGAGGAGTACTTTGGGCTGGACGACGTGGTGGATGTGAAGATGGGCACGCTCAGCAAGACTATCCCCAGCGTCGGCGGCTACGTCGCGGGTAAGAAGGAGCTGATCAACCTGATGCGCCACGCCTCGCGCGCCTATATCTTCTCTGCGGCGATTCCACCGGCTCAGACCGCCGCCGCCAAAGAGGCTTTCCAGGTTATCCTGGATGAACCAGAACGCATTCGCCAGTTGCAGGCCAACACCGACTTGTTCATAAACGGCCTTAAACAAATGGGTTACGACACGATGGTGACGGAAACGGCTATCGTGCCGGTGCTGTGCGGGCAAGATGAGTTGGCTTTCGAGCTAACGCGCATCTGCCAACAACGGGACATCTTTGTGCTGCCGGTCGTATCGCCGGCGGTGCCGGCGGGTCTGGCGCGGCTGCGTGCAACAGTCACCGCCGGGCACACCACGCAAGAGATCGAGCGTGCGCTCGGTGTGCTCGAAGAGGTCGGCAAGGAGGTCGGGTTACTTTCGTAGCCGAAAGCGATCAGGGTAGGCTGTGCGCTAGTCTGCCCTGCGCGACAACTGCAATTTCGGCCGCCGCGTCCGGATTCGTAAACAGCACGCCGAATGAGACGCCGGCGGCCGGAGCGAGTGGACCGTCGATCTGCTGGCTCCGATAGCCGGTCACTGCGCCGCTCGACCCGTACAGCGTCACCACCACCTGAATGTCGGTCACAGCGTCGGCGTATTCGTTCACTAGTTGACCGGTCACTTCAAAGCCTCCGGCGGCCGCGGGGGCGCCGTCTATTTCCCCAACGGAAAGATCGACCACGCCCCCGGCCAGTTCGCCGGCGTCCTCGGCTGCCAGTACAAGCCCGACCGGCAGCCGTTCTGCATCAAATGGTTCCGTGAAGAACGCCGCCAGCGGCGCACGTCCGCCGCTGCGCACCACCTCTAATGGCGCATAGGCGACCGCCACGGGGCCTGTGTCGCCACTCGCCGCGAGCAGGTTGATTTGAACCGCCACATTCGTTACCGCGCTGCTGCCGCTGTTCTGAATCTCTGCCAGGCATAGTTGTCCACCGGCCGGAGTTGGGGCGCAGGTGATGGGCGCGAGCGTGACCGGCAACGGCGTGGGCGTGGGCAGGAAGCCCGGCGTCGGTTCAACATCCGCTCGGGGGATGACCAACTGCGCGCCCGGCTGCATCGCCGCCGGATTGACGCCCGGATTCGCGGCCTGTAACGCCTCGACGGACACGCCGTATCGAATGGCGAGCGCCAGCAAAGTGTCGCCGGCCTGCAAGACGTGAATCTGTGGCGTGGGCGTCGGCCCGGCGGTCGCCGCGGGCGCGACCGCCGCGTCCGATTCGGCTTGCCCAGACGAGGATAATCCCACCGGGAGCAGCGTGAGTACCGGCTCCGTGGCTGGACTTGGGCTTGCAGTCGTTCCAGCCGCGCTGCACGCGCCTGCCAAAAGCGCGCCAAGCGCCAACGCTACACCCACTCCCCTACAACGCCCGGTTATACACACCCATAGGCGCATATTCTAGCGCGCTCCCGCAGCCATGATTGTGAAGCGATTCCTTCCATGCTACACTCGCGCAGCCGGCCGTGAACGGTGACGAGTATTGTCACAAAACGCGTACGTAGTTTTGGAAACAGGGCGGTCGCGTGGCGGAAAACACAACGAACAATAGCCTGTTTGATGAAGGCGTCGCAGCAGCCCGGCAGGGTGACCGCGTTAAGGCGCGGACTGCTTTCACGCGCCTGCTGCGCACCGAAAAGGAGAATGTAGACGCCTGGCTATGGATGAGTTCTGTGGTCGACACCGATCGCGAGCGAATCTATTGCCTCAACACGGCGCTCAAGCTGGACCCGGATAGCAAGGTCGCTTTACGTGGCCTGGCGCTACTCGGCGCGCTGCCGGCGGAACTGCGCCCGACGCCGGCGTACGATTTTGAAACGGACGGCGCCGGAAGCAGCGCAACCGAGCCACAGCAACCCCAACGGCGGCGGCGCTTTCGGCTGCGCCGCAGCCGGCGCCTGGAATTTGCGCTCATCGTAGTGCTCTTGTTAGCGCTGGGTGGCGTGGGATTCATCTTCGTCGGCAATCAGGTGGCGGAACGGTTGCGCATCGCGCAGATTACGCCGTCTCCGACCAGCACGCCGACTGCCACGTCAACGTACACCCCAACCGTGACGCTCACACCCACGGCGGAGATTCGCACGGCCACGCCCATCCCAACCGCGGCGGCGGCTGGCCCCTCGCTGGCGGAAATTCTGGGGCTGGACAACCTGCCCACCGCGACGCCGCTCCCGCCGGTGCTGGACAACTTCTATCCAACCGGGGACACGCAGCTCCGCGCCGGCATTCGCGCCTACGAGGCCGGCGAGTATGAATCTGCAACCGTCACCCTCGCCGATGCGCTGCAGACGAACCCCGAAATGGTCGAAGCGTATTACTACAGCGGCCTTGCCTATCTCGAGCTTGAAAACTACTTGCAGGCGGCGGACCAGTTTAATAAAGCGATCCAGTTGCGCGCCGACTTTGTTCCGGCCTTTGTCGGTCGCGGGCGGGCGAACTTCGGACTTGGTTTCGATCCGTTGCAGCACTATCAAGACGCCCAGCGCATCGACCCGACGTGGCCTGACACCTACATCTATGAATCGATTTATTACAACCTGACCGGCCAGCCGGATGCCGCGCTGGAGGCCATCGAAGCCGGTCTTGCGCAGATTCCCGGACACGTAGAACTGCGCTGGCGGCACGCAGCCCAGATGTTGATAGCCGGGCAAGCCGAGGCCGCGTTTGACGAAGTCGAGGCCGCGCTGCTCATTGATCCCACCGCCGTGGAGGCCTACCTGGTGCGCGGCGAGGTCCTGAATGCGCTGGGGCGCTACGCCGATGCGCAGGCCGACCTTAACGCGTATATCTACCTCCGGCCGGACGATCCACGCGGCCTGCGCGCGTTTGCGGCAGCCTATGTCGGCCTTGGCGATCCGGCCACGGCCATCCTGCATCTTACGAACGCCCTTGCACTGGCTCCCGATAGCATCGAGCTTTTGTTAGAACGCGGCAATGCCTATCTCGCAATGGAAGACTTCACATCTGCGGAACAGGATTTCCTGGCTGTCGAAAACGCGACCAATTCCGTCGCGGCGCGCTTGGGCCTCGGCCGCGCCAAAATGGGTCAGGGTCAGATCGACGCAGCCCGGGAAGAATTCGGCCGCGCCGTCGAACTGGCGCCGGGCGCGTTCGAGCCAACCTACCAATGGGCGCTGGCGGAATTCGCCGCCGGGCAAGTCGAGTTTTCACTGCAACTTCTAACCGACGCGTTGCGCCTTGCGACGGCGACCACCGAATTGGCCGAGGCTCGTTTTGAACGCGCCCGTGAATATGCCTCGGTAGGGCGGGTGAACGAAGCCATCGCGGATCTGCGCGTTGTGCTCACGTTCAACCTGCCGCCGAGTCACGACACGTTGCGGGTGGAGGCCGGCCAGATGTTGAGCACGCTCGGCGGCCCGTTGCCCGGGCCCACGCACACCGCAACCCCCGGCGGATGAGTAGGGGCGCGCGGCAAGTGGCGTGTCGCGCGCATAGATGGCAAAATACCTGCGTGACGATTGCGTTGAATACCCTCTTCCCCGCTGATGGGCTATAGACCGACAAACGTCGTACGGATCAGTGCGGGCGTGTTCGCACTCGCGGCGACGGGGATCGTGGCCGCCTTTCTCGGGCTGCCGGCGCTCGATGCAGCTGCTTTTGCAAGAACAGCATTTGCAGCTGCGTTTCTGGTGAACTTCCCGGTGCCGCTCGGCGAGGGCCGGCGCTCGCTTGTCCATCTGGTGGGTCTCAGCGCGGTGCTGTTTTACGCACCCGGCGGCATCCTTATCGCGCTGGCCGTCGGGCTCGTCGGCGGCGCGGCGATCTACACTTTCTGGTCGCGCGCGCCGGCGTACCTTGCTGCGCCGCTGCCGGAACGGATCGGGCGCGCGGCGTTCGATGTCGGGCAGCTGCTGCTTTCTCATGCCGCTGCTGTATTCGTCTGGGCGCTGCTCGGCGGACGGTCGCAAATTGGAATCATTTCGGCGTCCAACGCCGTACCGGTCGCGGGACTGGTGGTGACGCACCTGACGGTGGAGGCGGCATTGCTAGCGCTGAACAGTCGCCTCTCCGGCGGCATCGGCGCGCGCGTGTCGGTGCGCGAGTTCCAAATCGGGTTTGCCACGAGCGAGCTTGTGCCAATCCCCTTTGCAGTATTCGGAGCTACGCTGCTCTTCCAAAGCGGCGTCGGCGCGTATTTCACTTACGCGTTGCTAAGTTGCGCGATCGTGGCCGTGCTGCGGCGCTATGCGCTGACAGCCGTCGAAGCGCAGCGCCGGTACGAGGAAGTCGCTTCATTGAGCAACGTCAGTCGCGCGCTGCGCACCAGTCTCGATCTCGGCGCGTTGCTCGACATGATTTATCTTCAGGTCGCGCACCTGCTACGGGTGGACAATTTTTACATCGCGCTGTATGACGCCACGATGGACATTGTCAGTTTCTCGATTGCCGTCCGCGCTGGCAAGCGCGTGCAATGGAAGAGCCGCCCATCGGCGTCACGCCTCACCGACCACGTGATCCGTACCAGCGCGCCGCTGGTGATCACGCGCGACATGCATGGCTATCTGACCGACATGGGCATGGACTTGTCCGGCGATGTTCCAAACGCATGGATGGGCGTCCCGCTTATGTCCAGTGACAGCGCCATCGGTTGCATGGCTGTGCTGACCTACCAGCCGGGAGCAACGTTCACCCCGGACATGCTCGGGACTTTCAGCGCCATCGCTGCGCAAGCCGGCGTCGCCATTGAGAATGCGCAGCTTTACGGTGAGAGCCAGCGGCGGGCAGCCGAATTGCGCACGCTGACCGATATCTCCGCGCTGCTCGCGAGTACGTTGCAACAGGAGCGCGTGCTTGAACTCGTGTCGAGTTCCGTGCTGAAAGTGTTCAATACTGACAAGACGGCCATCTTCCTGTATGAATCCCCCCGCGAAGAATTGTTCCTCGCTCGAGCCGAAGGGATGTCGGATGCGTATATGTACGCGTCGCTCACGTTGCCTCTCTCCGAGACTGCGCGGGTCAAGGCTTTTTCCACCGGCGAGCCGCAGATCATCGTCGATGTTGCCGATGAAAACGTCGCGCCGGAAATCCGCGCCCTGGCGGCCGCGGAGTCATTCCGGGCGCTGGTGGATGTGCCGCTGCGGGGTCACGGCGAGATCATCGGGCAGCTCGCGATGTATTTCGCTGAACCGCGTCGCTTCAGGCCGACCGAGTTGGAACTCCTCAACACATTTGCCGCACAGGCGGCTATGGCGGTCGCAAATGCGCGCGCCTATGCGACTACGGACCGCGCCCTGGCGCGCAAAGTCGATCAGTTGCAGGCGCTGGAAGCCATTGGGCGTGAATTGGCCTCCACGTTGGATGTGGAGGGCTTGTTCGATACGGTGCTCAACCGCGCCATGGACGCTACGTCGGCAAGCGCCGGCACTCTCACCGTGCGCGATGAACCATCCGGACAATTACGGCTTGTCGCCCATCGCGGCTACGATGAGGAGAGGCTCGCGCAGCTCGCGCCGGGCGGCATTTGGCCCGTACATCAGGGCATCATCGGGCGCGTAATGCGCACCGGGCAGATCGCACTCGTGAACAATGTTTATGCAGATCCGGAATTCGTCGTCGGAGCGGAGGGTGTGCGCTCGCACCTGAGCGTACCCATCCAGCGAGAATCCGAGACCCAGGGCGTTGTTACGCTTGAGAGCGATCAGGAAGCTGCCTTCAGCCCGGAAGACTCTGAATTTGTGGCGCAGCTCGCTGTACAGGCGGCCGTGGCGCTCTCCAATGCGCGCTTGTATGCGACCGACAAACGCCGCCTGCGCGAGCTTTCTGTCCTGTACGAAGCGAGCGCCGCGCTGGCCTCCACACTGGAAACTGAGACCATTCTGCGAGCGGTGGCGAAGAGTATGGTGCAGGCTTCCAATGCGCGCGCGTGCGCCATCTTCGAACTGGATGCCGTATCGCGCACGCTGGTGCAGGTAGCCGAATACCACCGCGACGGCGGTGGATACGGCGACATTGGCGCAACGTTTCACCTGGATGACTACCCGGCCACAATGCGCGTGTTGATCGATCGGGAGCCGCTCTTGGTCCGCATCGATGATCCGGAAGCAGACCCTTCAGAAAGAGCATTGCTGGAAGACTACGGCGAGAGTGTTATGCTGGCGCTCCCAATCGTAGCAGCAGACCGCGCCATTGGCCTGATCGAACTTTACGACAACGAACCGCGCGACTTTGACGAGAATGAGCTGCGCTTGCTGCAAACCCTGGCGACCCAGGCCGGTGTGGCGTTTGAGAATGCGCGCCTGTTCGAGCGCATTTCCGAAGGCCGCGACCGCCTGGAAGCCGTGCTCAATGCAACCCGGGACGGTGTGTTGCTGATCAATTCCTCAGGCCGCATCGCCATCGCCAATCCGCGCGTCGAAGAATTCTGGGGCGTGCCGCGCGAGACCCTGGTGGGACACCGGCTCGACGAGCTGGCAGCGCGCCAGGACCAGCCGCTTGACGTGGTTGCATTGCTAGGCCTGTTGCCGGGTGAAATGGACGACCTGCTGGAGAGCGTGCGCCACGGAACCACGCTGCCGACGGTTAAAGTACCGTATCGGATTGAAGAGCCGCAGCCGCGTTTTCTCGAGCGCACTACCGTGCCGGTGGCGGACGAAGCCGGTAAGATTTTCGGCCAACTGATCGTGCTGCGTGACATCACCGAAGAAAAGGAATTGGAGCAAGTACGCGAAGACCTTTCGAACATGATTGTCCACGATCTGCGCAGCCCGATGACGAGTGTGCTTGGCAGCCTGAAACTTATTGAAGACATCTTACCCGAATCGGAAAAGCAAGGCCCGGTCGGACAGGCCATCGAAGTCGGCGAGCGCTCGTCCCGTAGATTGTTGACTCTCGTCGATTCGCTGCTGGATATTTCGCGATTTGAGTCCGGCGCTGCGGACTTGATGCGCGAGCCATCCGAGCTGCGCCCGATCGTGGATTCGGTGATCAAGGAGCTCGGCTCGTTGGCGCTTG
>JBHHUI010000125.1:0-7257 GCA_046753805.1 Anaerolineales bacterium | reverse complement strand
CAATTAATCGCCGGCGGCTCGACCGCCGGCCGACCCTATGTCCTTTCAAACGACCCCCGACACATCCAGCTACCTGCTCCTCGGCTTGGTCATGTTTGGCGTGCTGGGGTTCGGCTTCGTCTTATCGCTGATCGTGCGGCTGCGCAACCTGCGGCGTGACGCGGCGCTGATGGAGGAGCTGCTCAAAGAGCGCACGGATGAATCCGATTGAGCAGCCCACGCGCGCGCTGGTGCTGTCGGGCGGCGGCGGGCGCGGCGCATACCAGGTGGGCGTGTACAAGGCGCTCGAGGAACTCGACCGCGCGCCGGCTGTGATCGTCGGCACCTCCATCGGCGCGATCAACGGCGCGATGATCGCCAGCGGCCACAACGCCGCCTCGCTCGAACACGAATGGCGGCTGATGAACGCCCGGCGCGTCCACCGTCTGCGGCGCGATGTGTGGCGCATCCTGCGCTGGCCGGGCCTGCTCAGCACCGACCCATGGGCGCGCACCCTGCAAGAACAGATCGACTTTACCCGGCTGGCAGACAGCCCCATCCAGTTGCGGATCACGGCCACCGAAATCGAGAGCGGTCAATTGCGCGTGTTCGACAACGCCGAGATCACCGTGCGCCACCTCCTCGCCTCGTGCAGCATCCCCATCGTGTACCCGTGGACGATCCTGAACGGCGCGCACTACTGGGACGGCGCGGTGATGGCAGCCACGCCGCTGGCGCCCGCCATCGACAGCGGCGCAGATGAAATTGTGGTCGTGCTGCTCTCGCCCGTGGGGGCGCGCCGCATGCCGCTGGCGAAGAACCTTGTGCGCGCGGCCGGCATCGCGTTTGAACTGGCGCTGCTGGCCTCGTTCGAGAACGACCTCAAACAGTTGCAGCGGGTGAACGATCTCGTGCTCTCCGGCCGCGACGAAGCGCACCGCGAGATTTCATGCATTGTCATCGCCCCGAGCGAACATGTGCCGCTCGAGTGGATCCTCACCTACGACGCCGACCAGATCGACCACCTGATCGAGCTCGGCTACCGGGACGCGCTCGCTGCGCTGATGGTCACAGGATGACCGCAGACGGCGGTCTGCGGTCGGCCGTCAGCGGTCGCCTCTAACTCACCGTCACCACGACCGTCATCGTATTGTTGCCCTCGTTCTGCTCGGCGATCACGCCGCAGAAGTCGGCCGTGAACTCCAGCGTGAATGTGCCGTAGCCCACGGTATCCACATCCACCGGGATCACAACTGATTCTTCCGCTGGCGCCAGCGGCGGCGTGTTCTTCGGGTCGGACGGCGGCGCCAGACATGCGATTGTGAGCGAGCCTTGCACAGCGCCCTGGACGAAGCTGCCCAGCGCGCCGACCGTGCCGATATTCTTCACGCGCACGTTGAAAGTCCACGACGTCGTCGGATTGGCCGGCTGCGGGGCAACGTAAATGACCGTATCCGCCCCACTTGCCGACACCGCAGATGAGACGACCAGATCGGCGCCGGCCGGTGTCGCCGTGGCCGTTGGTGTATTCGTGGGCGTGCCGGTCTGCGTCGCCGTGCCGGTCTGTGACGGCTCAACCGTCTGCGTGGGGGTGCTGGTGGGGCTTGCCACGACGATCTGCACGAAGGGCGTCGATCCGAAAGCGGCATTGCCCGGGTTATGCATCCGCCAAGTGCCCTTGTACGTGCCCGGCGCACTGGGCGCAACCAGGTTGACTGATAGGTCAACCTCCGCACCGGGTGCGACTGTGCCCGAAATGGTCACGGATGAGGGTCCGCTCATTTGAGCGCCGCCTACAAAGCGGTACGAATACGAATTGTTCCACGTACACGTGCCGGAATTGCGCAGACGCCACGTCTTGATGAAGGCCGCGCCCGGCAGAAACACTGTGTCGTCCGGAACGGTGATGTCGGCCACAAACTGCGCGCCGTCGCTGCAGCCCTGCGCGCCGGGGGTATTGGTTGGCCCCTGGGTATCAGTTGGCTTCGGAGCAGCGGTGTCCGTCGCGGTCGCAGCTTCCCCTTCGGTGGTTACTTCCGCTGCGCCTTCCGGGGTCGGGGTTTCCGTATCTGCGGCCGCCACGGCCTCCTGCGCAGGAGTCGCGACCGCCGTGGAAAGCGTCGCCACCACCGTCTGGACGGCAGCCGTCGCATCGGCGCCTTCCTCCGCGCCGAAATTGCACGCCAGCGCGGCTAGTACGAGAAGCGAGAAGGACGTGGACAGGATGTGTTTATGTCTGATCATGTTTGAACCTGTATGAGTGTGGGCAGTCATTATAAGCGCAAACGCGCGGTGTGCTTGTTCGCAGAAGATTCAGCAGCCGGCGGACGGTTACGCCACACACCAGTAGTCCTCCGTCTCCACAAAGCCCCACTCGTTGAGCCGCGTCCGGATGAGCGCCCGCGCGCCATGCGACGACACGGCCGCCAGCACGATTGGATGTTCGCAGCGTTTCCACAACCCCGGCAACTCGTCGGCGGCATGTACCGGCAGTCCACGCAATTCGCCGCCGATCTTCCGATGGTCTATGTCGAGAAAAGCCGCTAGCCGCGCGCCGCCCCGGGCCAGGTGCTTGCTGAGCCGGCGCCCCATTTGTCCTGCGCCCCAGATGATGACGTCGTCGCGCCCCTGCAGCGGCCCGCACAACAGGTAGTGTGACTTGGCGCGCAGGAAGTTTTCCACCGCGTAGCGACGGTCCGTGCGTGTGAGCCGCGCTTCCCGGTCGCGCCACTGCAGCAGCACGTGCGGCGCTTTTGCGAAACGCTTGCCCGCAAGAAAATAGCGCAGCCACAGGTCGTAGTCCTCCGCCCAGCGCACCTCTGCATAGCCGCCGAGTTCGAGCAGTTCCGCACGCCGCAGCAGCGCCGAGGGGTGCGCCAGCGGACTCTCGACAAAGATGTCGCGCCGGATGTCCTCCGGTTCCACGAGACTGTTGAGCCACGCGACATAGCGCGCAAACCCGGCGCGCGGCTCGCCGTCCCGCATATGCTCCACCAGACAGCTTGCGACGCTGATGTCCGGACGCGCGCGGAGTAATGAGACCTGCCGGTAGAGTCGCTCGGGATGGGAGAGGTCGTCCGCATCCATCCGGGCGACGAACTCGCCCCGGGCGGCAGCCAGACCCGTATTGAGCGCGCCGACCAGCCCGCTGTGCTCCGCAAATACGGGCTGCAACCGGTCATCGCGCGCAGCCGCCGCGCGCAGCACGGCGGCGCTGCCGTCGGTCGAGCCGTCGTCCACGGCGACGATCTCGAAGTCGGCGAGCGTCTGTGCGAAGAGGCTGTCCAGCGCGGCCGGCAGCGTATCAGCGGTGTTGAACACCGGGAGCAGGACGGAGACGGTTGGGGTTCTTATATCGATCTGGAACACACGACAGGAGAGCTAAAAGAAAAAAACCGGAAGGAGCATATGCTCCCTTCCGGTTCAGCAAACCCGGCTTCTCACTTATTTTTCGCCAGCAATCTGAAGAACACGTTCGATCAAGTCCTCGCCCAGATACATCCCGGACTGACGCAAGGTTCTGATTGAAGGATCGATAGTCTCGACCAAACCGCTTTCCTTCGCCAGCAGTAATACTCCCAGCGTGCCGGTCAAGGGGAGCCTTAACCGGCTGGCAAAACGCCGTCCGGAACGCTCATCGATGATGACCAATCTGGCTTCTTGCTCTTCCGCGAGAGCCAATACCTCCGCCTCGCCATGATCCAGGCCGGAATACACTAAGGCGCGTTGCGGTTGCGACAATTTGACGACGCGAATCCACGGGGCAGAATTTAGAGCTGCTTCGCGCACGGCTGTTTCGGCCGCCAGGAACTCAGACTGTACGCCTGGCGGAATGATCGTTTCACCAAACAAACTCCGCAGAATGTCCAGACGATCGAGCAGCCACAGCGATACCAACGGTGTGGTGTTAGTTACGACGGGCTTGACGGGCATTCCGCAGGTCTTCTTCTAGTTCGTCGGCGCTTTCACCAAAAGGCGACAGTCCATATTGACCCAAGGTCAATATGAACGCAACACGGCCCATCCCTGCCAAACGTGCGGCCAGACCTGTCGACAACTTGCCAGATTCGTAAAGCGCCAGCGCCAACAGCAAGCGCGCCTGGCGTTCAAACTCGGCCGGCTCCTGCCGCAGCGCCCACAATATCTCATCTGAATAGTGAATTGAAAGCGTGTGAGTATTCATCTGCCTGCTTCTTCTTTTATTTGTATGTCTGCCGGTAACTACTCAGCCCGAACACACCATAGCGGGGCCTTCGGGGGGATTTGGGGATTGGTTTTCTGGTTAGCACGCTGGGCGCACATTCCCCTGATCCCCCAATCCCCGCCACGTTCCAGCCGACCAAGGCTGAGTAGTTACGTCTGCCGATGCTCTTGGGTGGATTTCTCGCCTGTACTGATTATACTTGACGCCAAATAATATCACCCGTGGTAAACTTCCGGCGCGCCCCGCACATGCGTTCCTCGCAACGACGCGGGGCGTTCCTCTTTCCCAATGTACTCACGCGCACACACCACTCCACTTCGCGAACAACCGCCCGAACCGCTTCTCACCCAGCGACAGATATTGTTTTTCTACCTGCCGCTGGCCGCAAGCTGGCTCTTGATGACGTTGGAAGGCCCGTCCATCAATGCGGCCATCGCGCGGCTGCCGCACGCGGCCACGATGATCGCAGCATACGGGATCATGATCGGTCTCTCGGTCACCATCGAAAGCCCGGTGATCCAACTACTGGGCACGACGACGGCGCTTACACACGATCGCCAGTCGTATCTACAACTGCGGCGCTTCACCATTCATCTGAACTTAGTCCTGACTGTGATCGCGTTCCTGGTCGGTTGGACGTCGCTCTACGACGTTATCGTGCGGCAAATCATGGACGTTCCAACTGCCATCGCAGACGCGGCGCAACCCGGCATGCGCATTATGCTGCTGTGGACGGCGGCCATCGGCTGGCGGCGCTTCAAACAGGGCGTACTGATCCGGTTCGGCGCGACGCGGCGGGTGGGCTACGGCACGCTGGTGCGGTTGGCCGGATCAGCCGGGACAGCCGTTGGACTGGCGCTCTTCACCGACTGGCCGGGCATCTCCGTGGGCGCGTCGGCGCTCATGGTAGGCGTCCTCTCGGAAGCGCTGTTCGCGCACGTTGCCGCGCGCGATGTCATGCGCGCGCACCTCAGCCCGGAATCGCCCGCCAGCGACGGCGGCGAACTGACCTATCACGACATCGTCAGCTACCACACTCCGCTTGCTCTCGCCAACTTGATGCTGCTCTTTGCGCAGCCGATTATCGGCGCGGCATTGTCGCGCACGCCCGATCCGGAAACGGCGCTGGCGGCCTGGCCGGTCACCTTCCAATTGCTGCTCATCGTCCGCAGCCCCGGGCTGGCGCTGCCGGAGGCGGTTATTGCCTTGCTGAAAGGGCCAGAGACAACCAGGGCCGTGCGCACATTCAGTCGCAACCTGGCGCTGTTCGCGCTGATCGTGTTGGCGCTGATAGCGTTCACGCCGCTGGCGCAGTTGTACTTCGTCACACTCATCGGCGTCACACCGGAGCTGGGGGCCATTGCCATCAACGGCGTCCGCGTCGGCGTACTGATCCCATTTCTCATGGTCTGGCAGGGCTATCTGCGCGGTACGTTGATGGCGCGCAAACACACGCGCCCGCTGTTCACCTCCATGGGCATTTACCTGGGAACCCTGGTGGCGGTCATGTTGGGAGTCGGCGTGCCGCTCGGCCTGCCGGGCGTATCGCTGGCCGCCGGCGCGATTGCCGCTGCGATGTTATTCGAGACGCTGTATCTGGTCCGGCAGCAGCGCCTGACCCCGCAACGTAACCGCCAACCGCAGCGGGCGTTCCCATAACTCGAAGCCTCCGCTGCCCTGCCGACGGCCGCCGCCTGTCAGCCGGGGATGCTCATTGGACAGTGCTTGTCATTGTTTGCGGCCGATGATCAGCCACTCCCCGGCCATGCCTTCCGGGTTGGCGTTCTGGCGGTCGAGTGCAAGCTGGCGGCTCTTGATGGTATCGAAGTAAACCTGCTCGATCGCGAATCCCTGCAGCTCCATCAACTCGGCGAAGATGTCTTTCGAGGGCACGTGCTGTCCAAACACCTTCGGGTCGCCCACGAATACGACCAGATGGCCGCCGTCCCGCAGTAGCCGCTGCGATACCTGCATAAACGCGAGCATGTCGCCAAAATAGGCCTCGAAGCGCGCCACGTTCGACTTGGTCTTGAAGTGTTCGGCCTGCGCCTGCACGCGGGCAAGCGTCTCCGTGTAGGCGGCGGCGCGCGCCAGCGCGCCGTTCAGATCGATCCCGGCCTGGGTGCGCTGCCCGATCTCGGCGCGCGTCAGCGCCCGCACGCCGGCGTCGTCCGCCAGCCCGAGCCAGTACATATCCAACTTGGTGGAGCGCACGTACTCCTGCGCATACAGGTACGGCGGCGACGTGACGACGCAATCTACAGCGCCGGCGGGGACGGCTGCGCCCAGGTTCTCCACGCTCTCGCAGGTGCGCAGCACGAACGGCTCGTCAAACTCGCGCCACTCGTCCGCCAATGTGAAGTTGGCCGTGACGGCCTCGCTGAACTCCAGCACGCTCGTCAGGTATCTTTCAGCGCGGCTGCGCAACGCGTCGGTGATCAGGGTCGGGCCACGTTCGGCCAGCTCCGCCAGGATTTCTTTCATCTTGCGGCGCTTGAACTTGGATTTGAACAGCTTGGGCGAGTCATCTTCGTCGTACGAGAACTTGCGCGCCACGTGCAGCGCGGCTGCTTTGATGATCTGGGTTAATTCGGGCTGCTCGCCGTCGAGCGCATACAGCCCGCCCCAGAGACGTGCAATGATGGGTAGGATTTCGGGCGGGTACCAGTAGTCGAGGTTGCCCCAGTCCGGGCGGAAGTCGGCCCCGGGGTCCCACACCTGCGCCAGCAATTCGGATAGCGCTTCGCGGTGCGCCCACGCCCGTTGCGGGTCGAGGCGCAACGTCTTCAGCCCAATCAGGAAGCGCGTCATCGGGTTAATGTCGTTCGAGATGTTCGAGTTGCCGGTGACGAGGCACTCAACCGCCGTCGTGCCGGAGCCGGCGAACGGGTCGAGAATGACCTTGCCGCGCAGCCCGAGTTCGCGGATGACGAAGCGCGGTACCTGCGGGATGAACTTGGCAGGGTAGTAGTTGTGCAGGCCGTGCGAGAGGTAAGTGGTGCTGGGGATATCTGCTTTCAACTCATCACGGAGGTCGATGGGACGCCAGGGGTAGTGATACATGGTTCGTGCAG
>JBHHUI010000124.1:0-7292 GCA_046753805.1 Anaerolineales bacterium | reverse complement strand
ATTTTATGTGGGCACGCAGAGGTTGTCGAAAACCCCTCGGGTTCGGCATAGACCTCCGAGGACCACCGGGCAAAACCCCGGAGGTCAATGCCCGAAGCCCAACCTCACTACTCGTCGCGGCGCTCACGAAAGGTCAGCCGCAGCGGCGTGCCGAGAAATCCATACCGGGCGCGGATTTGGTTTTCCAGGTAGCGCGCGTAACTAAAGTGCACCAGCGTGCGGTCATTCACATGGAACACAAACACCGGCGGGCCGGCGGCGACCTGCGCCGCGTAATAAATCTTCAGGCGTTTCCCGGCCCGCGACGGCGGCGCGTGGTCGCTCAGCGCATCTCGCACAAGCCGGTTGAGCGCGCCGGTAGGCACGCGCTGCTCCCGCTCGGCGCGCACTCGCAACGCGGTCGGCAGCACCTGGTCGACGCGCTGGCCAGTTCGGGCCGATATGAATAGCAGCGGCGCATAGTCCAGGAATTTGAGCTGCTGCGCCGCGGCAGCGCGGTAGGCATCCATCGTGTAGGCATCTTTTTCGACCGCATCCCATTTGTTGATGACCAGCACCAGGCTGCGCGCCTGCGCGATCACCTCGCCGCCGATGTGCGCATCTTGCGCGGCAAAGGGCTCCAGGGCGTCCACCACGAGCAGCGCGATTTCGGCGCGCCCCAGCGCTCGAATGGCGCGGAGCACGCTGTATTTCTCCACGCCCGGAACGACGCGCCCCCGGCGGCGGATGCCGGCCGTGTCGATCAGCGTGATGGCATGGCCGTCATACGTCAGGCGCGTGTCGATGGCGTCGCGCGTCGTGCCCGGAACCGGCGAGACGATGGCGCGTTCTGCGCCGAGGATGCGGTTGAGCAAGCTGCTCTTGCCGACGTTGGGCCGGCCCACAATAGCGAGTTTGACCGAGTCGTCTTCGGTCTCCGGTGGGGCTTCTGGAAGAGCGGCCACGATGGCGTCGAGCAAATCGCCGGTGCCGGTACCCTGCAACGCCGAAATGGCAATGGGATCGCCCAGGCCAAATTCGTAGAATTCGAACACCTCCGCACGGCGCTGCTGGTTGTCGGCCTTGTTCACCGCTAGCAACACGGGCGGGTGGCGCTCGCCGGCCACGACACGCTGGCGGCGGCGGAGTAGATCGGCTACCTCGCGGTCCGCCGCCGTGATCCCGCTTACGACATCGGTCATGAAAACGATGGCGTCGGCTTCGTCGATGGCGACTTGCGTTTGGGCGCGAATTTCGGGGATGAATTGCGCCGAGTCGATTGCAAGCGGCGGCGCGCCGGGAGGCTGCTTTTCGGCTTCCAGCCCGCCGGTATCGACAATGTTAAATACGACGCCATTCCACTCGACCTCCGCCGTGATACGGTCGCGCGTGGTGCCGGGGGTATCGTTTACCACGGCCAGGCGCTCGCCCGCCAGCCGGTTGAATAACGTCGACTTGCCGACGTTCGGCCGTCCGACGATGGCTACAAGCGGCTTGCGCATGGACTATCCCGGAGTGGGCGTGGGCGTCCGGGTTGGAGTCGGCGTGCCGGTAACGGTGGGTGTGGCCGCAGCGTCGACGGACGAGGCCGTGACGGTCGTGACGAGCGTCCCAACCGGCGTCGCGTTCGGATCGATTGTGGGCGTGGGTGTGCTATCGTCGATCTCGACGGCCACCTGCACGATGCTCGGGAGCACGCTCTGCACCTCGACGTTTTGCGGCGCGATGATAACATCCGGCGCAATCTGATAGGTGCCCACATCCAGGCCGAGCACATCGACGAGCACGGTGACGTCCTGCGGATCGAGCGCGTCCAGAACCGGCACCGGCCCGGACAGAATCAATTCGACCATGTCGGGCGAAGGCATGGCCTTCAGTCCAGGATCGAGGCCTGTGAACTTGATCTCGTGCTGCAGGGTGACGCTGCTTTCGATGGCGGCAATACTCACCTGCACCAGCACGGCTTGCTCGCCGACGAGCGAGACGCCCTCCGGCAGCGAGAGCGTCAGGCGCGCTTCCACATCATCGCTGGCGTCCGAGATATCGAGCGTGTCCGTTTCCACAAAACCGGGCAGCACAGTGACAAGGTTCGGGTTGCTTGAGAAAACTGTGACGACGGACGGTGTGATGGCGATATTCGTGACCCGGTAGCCCGCAGCTACTTCGCCCTCGATCGTCGCGCGGACGGCCACGTCACGATAGCTCTCCAGTTGCTCCAGTACAACCGTGGCCTGGATGGTGCTCGGCGCGAAAGTAAGCCCAGCCACCGTTTGCCCGGCCGCGTCGGTCGCGCGCAACGTGAATGTGCGTTCGATGGTCTCACGCTTATCGGTCAGGTTCACGGAGACAGCGACAGACTCCACCAGATTGACCTGCGGCGAGGGGCCGGTGATCTGCACCTGTTCGTCGGAGAGCAGCGGGGTTTGGGCCTCGTAACCGGGAGCGGGATCGCCCACGACATCTACGGTGATGGGAACTGTGCGGGTGATGATCCTTTCCAACACAACGCGCACTTCGCTGGGGGCGATGCCTACAACTTCAGCGTCATCCTGGTCGACAGTGGCGACAATCGGCACAATGTGTTCGCCGGGTTCCAGCCCCGTAACGTCAATACCCACATGCAACAGGTTGCTCGTCAGCCCGGTCCATACCGTGCGCGGCGCGCGAAGCGTCACCGTGACTTCGGTATCGATACTCTCAACGAGAAACATGTCATCCGACAGACCGGCCACGTTGACCAGAAACAAACGGGGAAACACGCGCTGCTCAAGTGGGTTCTCTTCGCCGACGGCGACGAACCAGACAATGATCGCGAATACGAGCGCGACCAGAAACAACCCCAGGTTCTGCAGCGTGCGTCTGAGCAACACGGGCGGTGCGGGTCAGGTCTCCCGCGAGAGCGAGGAGAAGAACCCGCGCAGGCGCGCGCTCACGCGCGTCGTACGCGGTCGGTAAAACGCCATGAGAATGTTGCGCAGGCGAGCCGTATCTAGTCGTCTGATCATGCGACCGTTCTGGACGACGGAAATGCCGCCGGTCTCTTCCGAGACTACCACCGCGACGGCATCGCTGGTCTCGGTAACGCCCAGCGCAGCCCGGTGGCGCAGGCCGAGTTGCCGGTCCGTGAGGCCGGCCTGACTCGAAAGCGGCAGCACGCACGCCGCGGCAGAGATGATGCGCCCGCGCAGGATCACGGCGCCGTCGTGCAGGGGCGTGTCTTTGTAAAAGATCTGCACAAGCAATTCCGACGACACATAGGCGTTCATCGCCACACCGGTGTCGATGTATTCTTGCAAACCGACTTCGCGCTCGATCACGATCAGACCGCCGAAGCGCTTTTCGGACAAGCTCTCGCACGTAGTCACGATGGCTTCTACAATCGGTTGCACGTCGGCGCGACGGTTGGCGGCCGAGAGCAACGCACTGGCGCGGCCCAGCCGGTCGAGCGCCCGGCGGATTTCGGGTTGAAAAATGACCGGGATTGCAAACAGCAGCGCCGGCAGCGCGTTGCGCAGCAACCACGATATGGCGCGCAGACGCAGGGCGCCCGAAAGCAGGAACACGATAATCGCGAACAGCAACACGCCGCGCAGCAGGTTAATGGCCTGCGTGCCGCGCAAAGCCAGCAGCAGCACGAAGAAGATCGTGGCCACCAGCAAGATATCGACGATGCTCAGCAGGTCCAGTTCCTGCATGAAGCGCAATAATTCGTCGGTCACGGGGTTCGCCTTACGCTGCGTATGTGGAGCGGATTGGGCGCGCCGAGGCGGTGGACACGTTCGCTATCCGCACTAAAATTTTGGCGCTTGCGCCGCTCAATTCGATGCTCAATTGTGGACGACCGACGCTCCGCCGGGCGCGGCGGGCTTTAACCGGGCGCGCCCCCTTGAAGTTGAGCCAACAACTGGCGGTAGGAATCAACGTTTTTAGGCCCGATTGCAATGATGCGCTGCACGGTCTCAACGGCGTCCCGCGTCAGCCCGGCCTGCAATTGCGCCTCGCCCAGCGCATCCAATTGTGAGATTGCATCTGCATTGCGCCCAACTTGTTGGTACAAACGCGCCAGCCGCGCACGCAAACCCATTTCGTCGGGCTGGCTTTCGACGACCTCTTCCAGAATGGAGATTGCATCGGCAATGTTGTCTGCGCTCAGCAAGGTGCGCAGCAAATCGTCCACTTCGTTGAGCGCCTGGCGCGCCTGTCCGAGCCGCAGGTTGAGGTCGATCAACATCTTGCGCGTCTTATGGTCGGCCGGCGTGAGCGTCTTAATCTGTTCGTAGACGCGCAATGCCTGGCGCCAGTCCAGGCGCTGCACGTCAATATCTCCCATCTGGTGCAAAATCTGTACCGTCCACGCCCGGTCGGCGCTGGAGCGCTGCGAGAGCCGCAACGCATTGGCGTAAGTTTCCCGGGCCATGTCCAGGTCCGCAAGACGGTAATAGGTCTCGGCCATGTCCATGTACTGGCTGATGGCGTCATCCGTCTTGCCCTGCGCAATGAGCAGATTGATCAGCTGGCGGCGCGCTTTCACGTCCATCGGCGCAAGCCGCACGATATTCTGCAGAATTTCGCCCGCCTTCTCCGCCTCGCCGCGGACGTTGTAAACTTCGGCCACAATGGCATATTTCCGGATGGCCGGCTCAAGGCGATTGTCTTCCAACAGGATATCAGCGATCTTCAGATGCGCCGGCAAATACGTCGGCGCAAGCTCGACCGCCTGCTGCGCCTCGTCCATGGCCGCCGCCAACAGCCTGCGACTCAGGTAGACGTCGATCTTGCTGAGCGACTCCAGTAAGTGCTCACTCCCCGGCATCGAGAGCATGTCAGCCAGCGGGACCAACCCGTTACCGGACTGTTCGTTCAACTGCTGACGCGCTTTGCGGACGCGCTCTTCCCAGCCCTCACCGGACAAGAACCCAACCAGGCTTTCCGCCAGTTTCCTGGCTTCGTCGTCATTCGCCGATTGCGCCAGGTTCTCGGCGATGGTCTCGTAGCGGGATTTCAGCGTCGCGACCTGCTCGGGCAACACCGTTTCTGCATCGACCAGCTGCAATGTGTGCAACAAATAGCCGAGCGCGTCTTTCACTTTGTGTGCGCGCGCGTACGCGATCCCCAGCCCGAAGTGCGAGCCGGTTGCGTATTCCGGGTGCGCCGAAGCGGCTTTGAAGTGCTTCACGGCCCGCGCGGGTTTGTCCAGGTCCATGTAAAGCGTGGCAATCGTGTAATGGGCTGCCGCGTGGTCCAGCCCCGCTTTGAGCGCTTTTTCAAAATACGCGACGGCATCTTCAAGACGACCTTTGGTCTGCGCGTCGATGGCCTGCCCCAGGTTCGCAATAATCTGCGCGCGGTTGCCCCGCGTGCCGAGCAACGGATTGGTCACACTGCGCGCGGACTGGCGTTCGGCCTCCGGATCGTCGTCGGCGTCGAATAGAGCCGACGCGAGTGACGACAGCGCGCGTTCCCGGTTGCCTTCCATTGGGTTCACAGGCAGCTTGTCCTGCTCCGCCCACTCGGCCGCAGCCCGGTCGACCACACCGAAAGCCTGCTTCGACGGGCGTGGCGGTTCGCTTTCATATCCGGCCAACTCTTCCGGTTCTGGCAATTCACCGCCGGTGCGCAGAGTATCAATCGCAACCAAGATTTCGGGGTCGTCCGGATCAAGCGTGCGCGCGCGCTCGGCCGCCGCCATGGCTTTGCCAAAGTCTCCCTTGTGCTGCATGATGCGGGCGAGTGTCAAATATTCGTAGATCGACTGGCGGGTCTTGCCGAGACGCTCATATGCCAGCGCCAAACGCCCGCGCGCCTGAATAAACCCGGGCGCGAGTTGCGTAGCGCGCTGCCAGTTTTCGATGGCCTTGTCCACGTCGCGGCGAGTGAGATGCACCTCAGCGACGGCGTTATACGCCTGGGCGGCCTCGTCAAGCCGGCCGAGCCGTTCCAGGATGTCGGCTGATTTCTCGATGGCGACCGGGTCGTTCGGATTGAGGGCGGCCGAGCGCTGGTAGACTGCCAGCGCACCTTTCAAGTCGTTCTCCTGCAGCAGGGCCAACCCCAGACTGGTAAGCGCGGATGTATCCTCCGGAAATTCCTCCAGCGCCTTGCGATAGGCGTTGATGGCGCGCTCCCAGGCCTGGTCCCAGGCGGCGGAGTGCCCCTGGCGCATCGCTTCGTCGAATACCTCGCGGCGGCCGGCCATGATCAGTGGGCGGAACGGCGATTAGCCGCAGAAAGTAAGTAGTAAACGGTCGAGCTCATGATGGGTTGGCTAACAAGCGGACGAGCAGCGCCTTCTGCGCGTGCATCCGATTCTCGGCCTGTTGAAAGACGACCGAATTCGGCCCGTCCACAACCTCGTCTGTGATCTCCTCGCCGCGATGCGCCGGCAGGCAGTGCATCACGAGTGCGTCCGGCTTTGCCCGAGACAGCAGATCGCTATTGATTTGGTAGGGAGGGAAAACGTTCAAGCGGGCGGTGGCGTTCGCCTCCTGGCCCATGCTCGTCCACACATCTGTATAGAGGATGTCTGCGTCGGCTGCAGCGACGGCCGGATCGTGCGTCTCGAGCACTGCGCTCCCGCTCGCCTGCGCGAGTTCACGCCCGCGCGCCGAAACCGCCATATCCAGTTCGTATCCGGGTGGTGCGGCAATGCGAAAATTGATGCCGAGAATGGCGCATGCGTACAGCAGCGACGTCGCTACGTTGTTGCCGTCGCCAAAGTATGCGAGCGTCAGGCCTTCCAATTGGTCGCGGCGTTCATAAATAGTGAAGATATCTGCCAGCGCCTGACATGGATGGTTGTAATCCGACAGCCCATTGATGACCGGGACAGTAGCATAGCGGGCTAGCTCTTCGACATGCGCGTGATCGAACACGCGCGCCATGATGCCCTGTGCGTAGCCTGAGAGCACGCGCGCCACGTCCGCCACCGACTCACGCTGCCCGAGGCCGATCTCCTGTGGCGACAGATAGATAGCATCGCCGCCCAGTTGGCGCGTACCCACGTCGAACGAAACACGTGTGCGCAAGCTGGGTTTCTGGAACACCATGGCGAGTACCCGGCCTTTCAGCACGGGCTTGTTGCCGCCGTTGCGGAGTTCTTGCTTGAGTTGCTTCGCCAGCGCCAGGAGGTCGTGCAGTTCCGCGTGGGACAGTTGATCGACCGCGAGATAATGCCGCATGATGCTGTTCACCTGCTTCAGATTATGTTGTTTGCGGAGTATAGCACAGGCAAAAGCTGCGCTGCAATGAATATTCTGTTGGCGAATTTAGAAGCGCAGAAATAAATGCCTGCGCTGAGAGGACAAAGCCCTTCG
>JBHHUI010000123.1:0-7293 GCA_046753805.1 Anaerolineales bacterium | reverse complement strand
GATTGTCGCCGATGTACTCCGTGTCAGGCTCGCCATACGCCTGGGGCTGCACAGATGGTATGTCTTGTGATGTACGGCCGTCTTGCTGTGCACCAGCCGACAAGTATGCAGCAAGCTGTCCATCGGATAACGGTTGAATCAAAATCGCGCAATCCACTGACAGCCGTTATCATAAAAGCTAACAAAAACTCCCCACGCCACGAAGTCAGTCGGCGAAGGGAGCATCGAACTGCATCCGGCCTGGAGAAACCGGATTGCTCAGGCTGTCACAAAGAGCGGGCGATGGGACTCGAACCCACGACATTCAGCTTGGGAAGCTGACGTTCTACCACTGAACTACGCCCGCGTTGGCGCATCCTACCACGCCAAAAAATCACGGTCAAGGATTCAGCGCTTCAAGTATCGGTCAAACCAATCTGCGATGGCCTCCAGCCGCACGATGCGCCGGTCGGTGCGACCCTCGCGCGAGAGGCCATGCGGCTCGTCCGGGAAGCGCAGCATTTCGGTCTCGACGCCGAGCCGTTTCAGCGCGACAAAAACCTGCTCGCCCTGCTCGATGTTGCAACGCAGGTCTTGTTCGCTGTGGATGACGAGCGTCGGCGTTTTGGCGTTGCCGATATATTTCATCGGCGACTGCCGCCAGTAGCGGTTGTGGTCCTCCCACGGCGGCACGCCGCCATAGACTTCTTCGAATATCCAGTTGAAGTCGCTCGACCCGTACATGCTGATCAGGTTGCTCACACTGCGTTGCGTGACGGCCGCCCGGAAGCGTCGCGTATGCCCGATGATCCAGTTCGTCATGTAGCCGCCGTAGCTGCCGCCGGTCACGCCCATGCGCTTCCGGTCCACGTAGGGCCGTCGCGCGACGTAGTCGGCAAAAGCCATCACATCGTCGTAGTCGGCTGTGCCCCACTTGCCCCAGATTGCTTTGGCGTGCTGCTCGCCGTAGCCCGCGCCGCCGCGCGGATTGGAAAACGCCACCACGTAGCCGCGCGCCGCCAGATAGTAGAACTCGTGCATGAAGAAGAACCCGTACTGCGCCAGCGGCCCGCCATGAATCTCCACGACGCACGGGTATTTACGATCTTTGCGGAAGCCGGGCGGCTTCAGTATCCACCCTTGTAAGTCGTTGCCCGCGCCGCCCTTGAACCAGACCGTCTCGATCTTTCCAAGATCAAGGTTGCGCAATAACGCACTGTTCACGCGCGTGATCTGACGGTCTTTACCGGAGATCAGATCGCGGACGTGGATTTGCCCGGGATCGGACATGTCGGCGCGGAAATACGCCAGGCGGGAATCCCCGGCGGAAAACGAGTAGGCTCCAACGACGCCTTCGAACGTGACAACTGCGCGCAGGCTGGCCGGATCGCCGTCGCGCCCGATCGCTTTCAATGCCAGCCGGCCGCGCCGCCCGGCCTGGAAGTAAATCTCCGCGCCATCCGCCGACCAGGTGGGCGGCATCTGCTCGGGCGCGCCGCCCATGTCGTTGAGCACGTTGCTCACAGCGTCCACGTCCAACTTGCCGGTCAGGTTGCGCGCCGGGCTGCGTCCGTTGGCCGGCGCGACCCACACGTTGGTGTTTTTCCACCAGTGCCCGCGACCTTCTTGACCCAGGTAGGCGATCCACTTTCCATCGGGGCTGAAGCGCGGCAGCCATTTGACGCCCCGCGGCGTGGCGAGCTTGCGGGCGCGACCGCCGGCGGCCGGGATCACAAACAGGTCCACCGCATGCGGGGCCAGGTCTGGATCGGGCGCGCGGTTGGATCGATACACAATGAACTTGCCATCCGGCGACCAGGCGGGTTCCTGCTCGTCGAATGTGTCGCTCGAAGTGAGCTGCCGCGCCCGGCCGGTGCGGACATCCACCGTCCAGATATGCCAGCGTTCGTGCGGTAGAAAGCCGTACCCGTCGGATTTGAAGAAGACGCGGTTGTAGCGACGCGCCACAACGCCGCGCTCGCGAAGCGCCGGATCAGCCTCGCGCGCGATGTCTTCCGCATCCCGCTTCCGAAATGCGAAGGCGATGCGTTTGCTGTCCGGCGACCATTCGATTCCCGCGAAATCGCCCTGCCAATCAGTTAACATGCGCGACTCGCCGCCTGCGATCGGTATTACATACAATTGCGCCTGTTTGCTTTCGCCGCGCTTCGACAGGAAGACCAGTTGCTGTCCATTCGGCGACCAGCGCGGCTGCACATCCAGCTGTTCGCCAAAAGTGAACTGGCGCGGTCTCCCACTGCGAGTCGGCGCGACCCAAATATTGGCATGTTTCTGCTCGGTCTTGCGGTCGACCCGGTGGACCGCATAAGCCACGTGTTCTCCATCCGGTGCGATAGCGCAGCCGGTGATGAGTTGAAATTTGTACAGGTCTTGCGTGGTGATCTTGCGTTTACGACGAGGCATGTGTGTCTCCAGTACCGTTGCCGTCACATTAATGCGACGACAACATGCCAATTCGGGCGCGACGGTAACCAACGATTTCGGCGGCAAGAACGATCCCGAACCCGGCCAGCATCGCCGCCCAGCCCCAACCAATGGGCGGCGGCGCGCCATACAGCGCGGCCACGGCCGGGCGGGCCATCAAGAGCGTCCAGGCGGCGACCGCGAACCCAGCCACGGACGCGACCATCGCGGCGAAGCGCAGACCGGGCTGCCATAGACGGGACAGTGCGCCGGCAGCGACAATCGCAAACCATGTGGCGGCGAATAGCGCCAGCTGCGCTTGCACCTCCACGTCGTCCCGCCAATAGAGAATAAAGGGATATCCCGGCAGCAGCAAAAGCCCACCGAGCAGCACAATTGCGATTCCTGCCCAGCGACGCCCGCCGGCCAGCGTCCACGCAAGCCGCCCGGTCAGGAGCAGCGTCAGCGCCAACGGCCCGAGGAGGTGCAACCGCCCGAACAGCAATGAGCCATCGCGCACGCCCGGCAGGAAGGTCACCCATTCGGCCAGGTCGTACGCGTTCATGGTAAGCGCCGCCGAGCCGCCGAGCACCCACGGGCCAAAATAGCCGCTCCACAGCAGTATCAGTCCGCCGACGTGTAACCTGGTGTGGGCGGTCTTACGGGTAGGAGCGTGGAGATGTGGTTGCAAAGCCAGACCGGGACCCAGGAACAGCGGCGTCACGCATCGCTTCCCGCTGCCGGGTCGGGGCTATCGAGCCACTGTCGGATTTCTTGCTCCTCGGATTCCTGGCTGTCGAAGTACTCTTCGATAAACGTCGAGCGGCGCACGCGGAGCGCCATGGGCGCTACCGCCCGCACGTCGGCCACCGTCGCCTCGTCACGACCGTCCGCTGCGGCCAGCGCCCGGGCTGACTCGAACAGCGTGATCTCGGCGCGCAGCGAGTCAACCCCCAGACTGCGCACCAATTGCAACCCGAGCTGTTCGGCCTCCGTATTAATAGTCACTTCGGCGAGCAGCTCGCGGGCAAGGGAGATTTCCTCCCGCGCAAGCTCAGTCTCCTCGCGGAACGTGGCGATCATGGCGCGCGCGTTCGTCAGGTAAGCCCGCACGCGCTGGTAGGCCTCCCAGCGTTCGCTCGGGTCTTCCAACCCGCGCACGATCACGCGCAGGCCGAAGCGGTCGAGGATTTGCGGGCGCAGGCGGCCTTCTTCGGGATTCATTGACCCGATCAGGGCAAAGCGCGCGCGATAGGTGGCGCTGAGCGCCCCCCGTCGCACGGTGTACAGGCCTTGCGCTGAGGCGTCTAATATGGCATCCACGATTTCGTCGGGCAGCAGGTTGACTTCGTCCACATACAAAAGGTTGCGGTCGGCGTGTGAGAGAATGCCGCGCTGCAGCAGCATACGATTGTGCACGGCGGCGCGTTCATTGACGCCGCCCACGACATCGTCCAGACGCGAGTTGAGCGGCAACTCGACGAGGCGCACCTGATCCCGGTACGTGAGCGGCTCACCCTGCCCGTATTTGCGCGCGCAATCCGGGCACACCGCGTCGATTCCGTCTGTCTCGATGTCCTCGGGCAGGCAACCGTAGTTGCACAGCGAGCGCGCCACTTGCGGCAGCAGAGAGGCCAGCGCGCGCACGGCCGTCGTCTTGGCGGTGCCGCGCGGCCCGATGAGCAGCACCCCGCCGATGGCGGGGTTGATGATTGAAAGGAGCAAGGCCGTCTTCATCTCGGTCTGGCCAACGATAGCTAAGAACGGAAATGGCAACCGCTCGGCCAAACCACGGTCTTCCATCACGGGCGCATTCAGGATGGCCTGGGACGACACCTGCGAAACGAGTTGCATCAGCGAGCGTGGCTCGGACATGCCCGAATTCTACCATCGGGGTTAGAATCGCACGGCCAATATCCGTTGGATGTAGGGCCATCCGCGCACTATTTGCAGAGGACACAATTCATGTACGCCATCGAAGTAAGCGACCTGCGCAAATACTACGGCGCGACGAAGGCCGTCGACGGCGTCTCCTTTGAAGTCGCAACCGGCGAGGTCTTCGCCATGCTCGGGCCGAACGGGGCCGGCAAGACGACGACGACGGAGATTGTCGCCGGCCTGCGCTCCCTCGACACGGGCGTAGCGCGCGTTCTCGGCCTGAATGTGAAAAGCCACATTAAAGAAATAAAAGATCGCATCGGCGTGCAGTTGCAGACCACGGCGCTCTACCCACGCCTGACGGTGCGCGAAGTGCTGAATCTGTTCCGCACATTCTTTCCCGGTGAGACGCACGACGCGGACACGTTGATCGGCATGATGAATCTTGAGGGAAAGGCGAGCACGCTCACCAAGGACCTTTCCGGCGGACAGCGCCAGCGGCTCTCGGTGGCGCTCGCGCTGGTGAACAAACCGGAAGTCGTCTTCCTCGACGAGCCGACCACCGGGCTAGACCCGCAGGCGCGGCGGAGCATGTGGGAAACTGTGCGGCAAGTGCAAGGTACGGGCGCGACGGTATTCCTGACGACCCACTACATGGAAGAGGCCGAAGCGCTGTGCGACCGCGTGGCGGTCATGGACCAGGGCCACATCATTGCCCTCGACACGCCGGAGGGGCTCGTGGCGGAGCACTTCAAAGAGACGGCGATTGAATTCGACGACCGGCTCGACCTGCCGGCCGAAGGCACGTTCCGCAGCCTCCCGGCCGTGACCCGCACCCGCCGCGAGGGCAGCCGTGTGACGCTGTTCACCACCGACGCGATGGCCACACTCGGCGGCCTGACGCGCCTCGCCGCCGCCGGGACCATCCAGTTCGACGGGCTGAACGTGCGCCGCGCCACGTTGGAGGACGTATTTCTCAAGTTAACCGGGAAGAGGATTCGAGAATAGGCGTGAGGATTGGCGTGGAGCGCCACAGCGCCAGCCTCTAATTCCCGAACGCCATTTGCCATTTACCATCCGCCCATGACTGCATTAATCCAACTCTACCTCGCCAGTGTGAAAGAATTCGTGCGCGACCGTATGGCCATGTTCTGGACGCTGGCGTTTCCCGTCATGTTCATCTTCATCTTCGGCCTCGTGTTCAGCGGCGGCGGCGACCCGTCATACGAGCTAGGCATCGCGGTTGAAGACGACGGGCCAATTGGCCGCGCGCTGGCGGATGTGTTCGGCTCGGTGGACGCCTTTGAAGTTTCCGAGGGAGCACGGGACGACTTGCTGATGAAGCTGGAAGACGGCGACCTGCGCGCAGTGATCGTAATTCCGGCGGGGATGTCTGCGGCCGTTGTCGGAGGTGAGCCTGTCGCTGTGGCGGTCTACCACGATCCGAGCAGCCAGACTACGGCGCAGATCGTGCTCACGATCATCGAACGCGTGATCGAAGGATTCGACCGGAGCGTGACCGGCAGCCCACAACTCCTTACAATCGAGCCGATTGCGGTCACATCCGATCGCATGAGTAATCTCGATTTTCTGCTGCCGGGCATCCTCGGCATGTCGTTGATGCAGCTGGGGCTTTTCGGCACCGCGCCCCAAATCGTCCAGCTCCGCGAGCAGCAAGTGCTGCGCCGCATCGGCGCAACGCCTCTCCCCCGCGCGGTGCTGCTGGCCTCACAGGTAATGCTGCGCATCACCATCGGCGCGACACAAACCGCGCTGATCCTGATTGTGGGCGTGCTTATCTTCGACGTGACCATTGTGGGCAATGTGGCCGCGCTTGCGGGGGTGGCGCTGCTGGGTGCACTGATGTTCGTGGCTATGGGCTACATGGTAGCGGGATTCGCCAGAACTCAGGAAAGCGTCGCCGGCATCTCGCAGATGATCAATTTCCCCATGATGTTTCTGTCCGGAATATTCTTCCCGCTGGAATTCATGCCCGCGTGGTTACGCCCGGTAGTGAACGCACTGCCGCTCACGTATCTGGCGGACGCGCTGCGACAGATCATGGTCGGCGCAGCGCCCCTCTTTAGCCTGGGGTTGGATGTTCTGGTCGTCGTAGCATGGCTGGTCGGCTGCGCGACGCTCGCGGTGCGCTACTTCCGCTGGGAGTAACGCTGCCAAGTGGGCGGCGGCGGACGGGCATCGCCCTGGCGTTCCGATTCTGCCAGCGAGCAGCATCTTCACCGCACTGCCAGCAACCCGCCCGGCCCAACCTGCGAAAGGGTCAGCGCTGCGAACTTGACCGCTTCGCGCGCCGCCGCCACGGGTTGTTCGCCGCGCGCGAGATGCGCCAGCGTCGCGCCGCAGAATGTATCGCCTGCGCCGGTGGGATCGATCTCGAGGGCCGGCGCGGCCTCCACGTCCAACACCGAGTCGCCAACGAGGACGCGCGCGCCCCGCTCGCCACGGGTGACGAACAGCAGTTTGCCCGGCGCGCATTGGGCTGCCTCCACGGAACCGAACAAGCCTTTGGCTTCGTTTTCGTTCATAAAAAACAGATCGGCTGCCTGTAGGAGCGCCCGCACGGCGTCGGTCTCTCCGTAGACCACGCGCGCGTACGTGCCGACCGATATCCGGCGCGCGCCGCGCGCGCGGCAGCCGCGCAGGAAATCCAGTTGCCGTTGGGCTGTGCCCAAAGCGGCGATGTGGACGGCGTCGTACGCCGTTAGATCATCGGGAAGCTGCGCAGGGCGCATGGCCTCTTCCGCCCCCCATGCTGCCGACAGCAGCGTCGCCTGCCCGCCGCCGTGATGCTCAATCTCAAGACGTGGCAACTCGCGCGGTTGTACGACCGGCCCGATCCAGCTTGTTCGAGCCTCTATCGGGGCCAGTAATGGATGCATCGGCTTCGGCCTGGGCGCGAAGAGGGCGGCGTCGGCTCCCGCACAGTGCGCGGCGAGCGCCGTGTACAGGGCCGCCCCGCCGGCGGCCTGATGGGTTTCGCCCCGGATGTGC
>JBHHUI010000122.1:0-7303 GCA_046753805.1 Anaerolineales bacterium | reverse complement strand
CGGTCCCCCCGCTGTGACCGTGGAGGGGCTGAAGGTGGCGCTGGGATTCTTTACCTCGAACGTGACGCCATTTGACACGCCACCGCCGGGAGTCGGGTTGAAAACCGTAATGGTGACGGTCTGCGCCACCGTCAGGTTCGCGGCCGGCAGGGTCGCTACCAGTTGCGTTGGAATGCCGGACGTATCCGTCGTAAGCGTTGCTCCGTTCCAGCGCACGATGGAGCCGCTGACAAAATTCGTGCCGGTCACCGTCAGGTTGGTCTGTCCGGAACCCGCATTGACCGACGCCGGACTGAATCCTCCGGACGTGTTGATGGTCGGCGTGGGATTCGTGTCCGTAATGGTGAACGTCTGCGCCGAAGACGCGCCGCCGCCCGGCGTGGGATTCGAGACCGTGATCGAGATGGAACCGGCCGCGGCCAGTTGCGCGGAGGGTACGGTGAGCGTCAATTGAGTGGCGTTCACGAAGGATGTCGTGCCCAGGTCTGTGCCATTCCACAACGCTTTAGACCCGGACGCAAAACCACTGCCGGTGAGCGTGATGTTGGCCACCGACGTACCCTTGACAACCGAGGTGGGATTGATGCTGCTCAAAGTCGGCGCCGGATATTTCAGTGTAAACGTCTTCGCCCCGGAATCGCCGCCGCCCGGCCCGGGATTGTGGACCGTCACGCTCGCGGTGCCGGGCGTGATCAGGTCGCTGGCGGACACGGCCGCGTTCAGTTGCGTACCGCTTGCAAACGTCGTCGGCCGGTCGGCTCCGTTCCAGCGCACGACCGAACTCTCGATAAAGTTGGAGCCGGTCAACGTGAGGCCGATCCCGCCGGAGCCGATGTCCGTACTCGAGTCCGGGCTGATCGAGCTGAGGTCCGGTACCGGGTTGTTGGCGACGACCTCCACCGTCGCGCTGGCGCGCAAACTGCCGTTATACGCCGTCAGCACGAAGAGCGTCCGGTCGGTAATGGTCACGTCCAGACTCGAGACCGGGTCGAGCCCGCCACGCTGGAAGTTGACCGATTTGATCTCGACGTTCGTGATCGTGTCGCCGTCGTTCTTTACGGACCATGCCAGCGTAGTGGCGGAGCCGATGATGACGGTCGAAGGCGTTGCCGTAAAGAATTCAATCGTCGGCGTACGCGGATCGGGCGTAGGGGTTGGCGCGGGCGAAACCGTCACCTGGCGCAGCTGCGTCACCGTGTCGGAGGCGCGTAACACGTAGGTCGTGGTCGCAGTGGGCTGCTGCTGCAGCGTCCCGACGGGCGGCAATTCGCCAATCGGATCGATGAAGATCGAGTTCGCGCCGGTCACCTTCCATTCAAGCGTGATAACCTCGCCCGATAGAATGTTCAGCGACGAGATGTCGAAGCGTTCAATGACGGGGTCCGGCACCGGCTCCGGCGGCGGGTCGGAAACCGTGACGGTCTTCGTCGCCGTGACGCCGTCGGCGCCGGTGTAACGATTGCGGGCAACGATGGTGAACGTCACGTCGGCATCCGGCGTGATGACGCGGCTGCCGACGTGTTCCGAGAGCGTCTCCGGCGCCCCGTTGGTCAACAGCGTGACCTCGTCGGCCTCCTCGATCTCCCACCACACGGTCGTCGGCTCGCCCCGGAAGAGTTGCTCGCGCTCTACGTCGAGCACGACCCGTGGGAACACCGGATTTACTTTGACGGCGACATCGGCCGCGGCCGTCCCTAATGACTGGTTCAAGCGCCGCAGGGGACTGTTGACGGTGATGGTGTACTTAGCGGACTCTTCCGCGGTCACCTGCACCGAACCGGCCGCACGGTCTACCGTGCCGATGCCCGGCTCGATGTTGATCGTCCCAAAAGGCGCCCACACGTCCCACGAGATGATCAAGGTCTGGCCGGCGCCAATTTCAAGCTGGCGCGCTTGCTGCCCTTCCTCTTTGTTGCCGCCTTTTTCGCCGCCATCCTGCCGGTACGGACGGAGGACCGCAAACGGCGCGCGACCGGCCTTGACATCTTCCCCGGTCTGGTCGTCGGGCGGTTTGCCCTCAGGGTTTGCGTCGCCGACAGCGGCAACAGTCACGTTGAATTCGCGCACATTCGGGGTGAGCGCCCAGAATGTGCCGCCGCACAGGAAGATTCCAAACAAAATGATCATCAACGGGCCAAGTAATGGCCTGGCGCGCAGCTCCCCCAACACCGACCTCGGCGTCAGCGTGCTTTCCAGCGGCGTAATGTTGACCGTAAACGAGTGGCGCTTCTTGCCGAATCCGATCAGCCGGCGCGAAAGCGGTGTGATGTGGATGCGCTCCAGCTTAAGCTCGTCCGGGGCAAGCGCAAACTCGTCCTGCGTTGTGCGGCTGGCTTCGTCTGTCATGACCGCGGAATCAAACTCGAACGTCAACTCCTGCCGGTCGTCCTGGCCCTCGACCCGAAACGTGGCCAGCCCATTGCCCCGGTTGACGATTGGGATCTCGGCGACGCCCTCAGACCTTTTCCAGGAGACCGTCTGCTCACGGGGGGAGAGCTCGCCGACGCTGAATTCGTAATATGGATTAATGGTCACGGTCGCGCCGACCTGGCTGCGCCGTCCCGGATACGTGGGCGATGTCACCACGATGGCAATGTAGTGCCGCCCGGCAAAGCTGGTCGGCACGCGCGGCGGCGTGACGGTGACGACGATATGTGCGCGCTGACCTTCTAACAGGTTGACCTGCGGCGGCTCGACGGTGACCCACCGTGGGTCCACGCCTTCCACGTGGAGGTTGAAGTTTGCAACGAGGTCGCCGCCGTTGACCAGGTCCAGATCGAAAATCGCGGACTGCTCGACATCGATCGTGTCTTCGCGGTCTTCCATATTTACGATCAGAAAGTCGTCAAGCACATCCGGCGGCAGCCGGTCAAAGCGGCCGAATTCAGGCACGTATTCGGGTTCCCACTCTGGAATAGCGGATGATTCCGGCGCGGGAATCGCAGCCACTGGCGACGGCGAGTCAGGCGTGGGCGCGGCGGTTGGCGCGCTGCTTCCCAGCAGCATCAACACATAGCCGCCGATCTCGATCGAAGCGTAGCCGTCGATCTCCTGCGAGCCGCCCGCAGCGAGCGAGCGCCCGCCCACACGGATTTGCGCATCCGCACTGAGCGCCATGAGACGCGCCGCCGGCTGCTGGAAGTCCAGCATCGCGTGGAATGCAGCAACGCCCGGCCCGTCGAGCACGACGTCATTGTCCGGGTGACTGCCGATATTAAGCAGGCCCCGCGCGGAGTCCAGCTCTACGAATCGGACTTCGCCGCCGGGACCGACGATTTCCAGGACGTCCTTAACGGCGGCCAAGTGCTTCGCCCCACTCGCAGGAATCGGTATGCGTGATCGCTTCAATCAACAAGCAACTCACAGCACGATAAAAAGGCAGTCTGAACGCAGTTTTTCCGTCCAACTTTAAACTCTTCATGGCGTCGCCGTTGCCGTTTGCGTGGCCGTAGCGATTGCCGAGGCGGTCGCAGAAACAGTCGGCGTAGCCGATGCGTTGGGCGTCGCAGTGCTTGTTTGCGAAGCCGTGGCGGTCAGCGCGCCGATAGTGAACGGCAGCGCGCCCGACTCGCCGCCGCCCGGCGCTGGATTAAAGACACTTACATTGGCGAGCCCGGCGGAGGCGAGGTCCGCGGCCGGAATGACGACGATCAACTGCGTCTTGCCGACATACGTTGTCGCGCGATCGGCGCCATTCCACCGCACGACCGCGCCGTTGACAAAGTTGGCCCCGAACAGCGCCACGGAGATGTCGTTTGAGCCTTGCGGGGCCGCACTCGGACTCAGGCTGGTAAGAGACGGCTTTGGATATTCAATAGTGAACGTGACGACATTCGATTCGCCGCCGCCCGGTGGAGGATTGAACACGGATACAGATACGACGCTCGCGGCTGCGAAGTCTGCGGCCGGGATAACCGCACTGAGTTGCGTGGTCGACGAGTAGGACGTCGAACGGTCGGTGCCATTCCATCGCACCGTCGAGCCGGGAACGAAACCGCTGCCGCTCACGTTGAGGGAAATGCCTGCGCCCCCCACGTCGGTGCTGTAGTTTGGGCTGATGCTGGACAACGTCGGAATCGGCGAGACCACACTCACTTCCAACGAACTGCTCGCCGACGCGCCCCCATTGGCAGCTGTCAGCGTCACCACCGAGGTCTCGCCGGCCGATAGCAGCCAGGTTCCCTCATCGGCCAACCCGGTAATCCGGCCCAGGCTCGCGCCGCTCAACTCCACATTCGTCGTGGGACCTTGCACAGACCACTGCAGCAGAACGTTTTCCGCCTCCGGGCTGCCGGCCGCGACCTCACTCGGCGTGGCCGTGAACGAGAGAATCACCGGCGCGCCCGGCTCGGGCGTTGCAGTGCTGGACGGCTCGACGACTACCCGTCGTACGAGGGTCAGGTCCTGGTCGCCGTTGGAAGCGCGCAGGACAAACACGGTGGTCTGGTCCGGGACATGCGTCACCGAGCCGGAAGGGGGGAATGTCCCCAGGGGAGCGATATCGACCGTGTCCACCCCCGTCACGTCCCACGCGATCGTGATCTCCTCGCCGGAGCTGACCAGAACCGGCGTGATGTCGAAGCGCTCGATCGCCGCCTGGGGCGCCGCCGCCGTAGGCGCAGCCTCGATCACCTGAATCGTCTTGGCGGCGACGATGCCTTCATCCGTCGTATAGCGGTTGTAAGCCCGCAGCGCATAGGTGGTTGTGACGGCGGGCGATACGGTGCGGCTGCCCGTGTGGAATTCCTCCGGGATGATTTCCGGCGCTCCGTCCGTCGTCAGGATCAGTCGCTCGGCGTCGGAGACTTCCCACCACAGGCGCACAGAATCGCCGGCTGCAATGGTCTCCGTATCGGAGAAGAACTCGATCCCCGGCAGAATGCCGTCCACGAACACAGCCGTCATGCGCGAATCGCGGAAGTAGTCGGGGTACACCCAACTCAGAATGTTCTCGGCCGTCAGCGTATAAATCGTGTCAATCTCCGGCGATACTTCGATGAAACCTTCCGGACCCTCCACCGCCCCGATATCCGGCTCCAACCGCAGGCGGGCGAACGGCGACGCGCGCCAACGCAGCGTACTCGTCTGGCCGGATTCGATCAGCGCGCTGTCGGCGCCAAACGCCTGAATGCGCGGCGTCGAGATAAATGCGCCGCCGGCGAGCAGCGCCACGGCCAGGAGCGCCAGCACAAATGGCCCAATAAGCGGCAAGCCGTACACTTTGCCCACCACGGAACGCGGCGTATGGGCGCCGCTGAGCGGGGAGGTCGTGATCGCCACCGGGAAAAAGCGCCGACGGGTTGCAACCAACCGCCGCTCGTAGGGTGCGACGTGCACATCCACCGTACGTGTTTCGCCCGGCGGAACGACAATATCTGCGCGGCGCGCGTATCTCTCCGCGCTGTCGGGCAACTGGAATTCAAACTGGCATTGCCGGAAGTCGTCATAGGCGTCGAGCTGATAGCGGTCTTCGGCGTTGCCGTAGTTGGTCAGGCTAAAACGCAGCGTGCCGCGCCGCCGCCACCAGGGCATTTTGAGCGACTTCGGCGCCAGTTCGCTGACGGCGTACTCGTAATACGGGTTGACATTGAGAACGCCGCCACACTGGGCATGGCGTCCCGGTAGCTGTGGCGACGTGACGATGACGGCGAAGTAGTGCGCGCCCGCCAGACTGTCGGGCAACCTTGGCGGCGTAATCTCGATCTGCAAATGGGCCGATTGGCCCGGCAGCAAATTCACCAACGGCGGCGATATGGCGACCCATTCGCGTTCAATGCCAGCAACCGTGACTTCAAAATCAGCTGCCAGCTCGCTGTTGTTGGTCACGTCCAGACTTAAATGACCTTCTTCTGCGACGCTGACCGTCAGCACGTCGGCCGATAGTTGCAGTTCAATATACACGTCAGAGGCGTCCGGGGGACGTGCGTCCAACCGCTCGTGCCTCGGTATGGGCGTCGCGGCGACGACCGAAGCCGCTGGCGGGGACGCGTCTGACGGCGGCGGCGCTATTCCATTTGCCGCTCCGTCGTGCACGAGAATGATCGCATACCCATCCACTTCGATAGTGTTCCAGCTATGTAGCGCCTGCGATTTATTGGCCTGGATGGGCTGGCCGTTCACGGACGTGTTGGCGTTTTGATCGAGGAGGATGAATTGGTACGGCTTGCCGCGATGATCCAGCACCGCGTGAAACGGTGCAATCCCGACGCCGTCAAGGACGACGTCGTTTTCTGGATGCCGGCCGATGTTGGTGAGACCTTTACCGCCGTCCAGTTCGTAAAATGTGATCGCCCCGGTGGGGGCGATGATTTCCAGCTTATCCCGTTCGGCCATCGCCGCTATCTATCCGCTTCGCCGCATCGCTCCGCGCGCCGGACCCACGCGCATGCCGGCAGAAGCGTCTCGTGTAGTCTATTTACCCGGTTTGTGCCCAAACTACGTGACATGATGAAACGTAGCCCTATTTGGGCAATAATTGGGTATTTATGCCAGAATCCCAAATTCCAGCAGCAGAAATCGCGCCAATACCCCAACTGCGACCACACCCACGACAAGCACGGCGAACGGCAACAGCCGAAGCAGGATGTTGGGGCGTGTGAGGTCGGCGCTCCCCTGTTCGACCGCCACGGGAACATCGTCAGCCTCCGCCGGGCGCGACAATAATTTGAAGAAATACGACTGCGAGTCCGGCGTGCCGGTCGGCGTGATCTGCAAATTCAGCGTCAGCGATTCGCCGGCTTCGATGACAGGCGTAAGCGCCCATTCCAGGTTCCTGGTGATTGTGCGGGCGGCCGCTGGCGCACCTCCCCTGCCATTGTTGCCAGCTGGGGCCGGCGCGACCGCAACCGGGGTCGGTTGGTGAGCCGGGGAAACGCCGTCCCTCGGAGCAACGGGCTGGGGCGGCGGCGCTGGAGTCGCCGGAGGCGTAGCGGCTGGAGCCGGCTTGGCAGCGCCGCCGCCGGTACTTCCACCCAGCTTCTTGGACTGGTCGCCGAGCGACTTTACCTCGCGCTGCACCATCCTTTGCTTGTCTTTCGCCATTTGCGCTTGCGCCTGGGTTTCCTGCGCCCGGCGAGAGAAATCGGTGAACGGTTTGCCGGCCGCGCCGGGCAGCAGGCTGCCGAGTGTACTTGCCATGCTTACAAAAATCCTGGCCGTCCCACCGGCTTTCTTCACCGCACCGCCCTTCTTCTTCGACGCGGGTACAGGTTGCGCTTGCGCGGCAGCCGGCGGAGCTGCCGTCGCTTGTGGTTGTAGCGCAGCCATTGCCGGTTGGGCGTACGCAACCGGCTGCACGGCGGAG
>JBHHUI010000121.1:0-7337 GCA_046753805.1 Anaerolineales bacterium | reverse complement strand
TATTTGAGCCGGAAGTGTGCGGATTATACAGTCCATCCAGATCACCATCAACCGTTGACATCCGATCGGCTGCCCCCTATGATCCACTGGCTTGGCGGCGCGCGGTGCTCCACTATTTCCACGTTGCCCGGCCAATCCCATGCGTATTGCCATCGACGCCCGGCTGACACATTACACCTCAGGCGGCATTTCCCAGTACATCCGGGCGCTGGCGGCCGGATTGCCTGCACTCGACCCGTCCAATGAGTATGTTGTTCTGCACTCGCACAAAGCCCACGAGACACTGTCCCTGCCGGAGAACGCGCGACGCGCCAATTGCTGGTCGCCTGCCCACCACCGTTGGGAACGCTGGACCCTGTCCGCCGAGGTTCACGCCCACCGGCCACATTTGCTCCACTCGCCAGACTTCATCCCACCCCGGGGAGGAAAGTGGCGCTCGGTCATCACAGTGCACGACCTCACATTTCTACACTTTCCGCAATTCCTCACGCCAGACAGCCGCCGCTATTACAACGGCCAGATAAAAGCAGCAGTTGCCCGCGCCGACGCCATTCTGGCTGATTCAGAGGCCACACGGCGCGACCTCCTGGATTTGCTGCAAGTCGCGCCCGAGGCCGTGACCACGGTCCATCTCGCGCCCGATCCGCGTTTTGCGCCGCAACCGGAGCGCGCTGTGACAGCGCTTCGGGCGCGCTACGGGTTGGCAGCCGAATATATCCTATTCGTCGGCACCTTCGAGCCCCGCAAAAACGTATCGGGTCTCCTGCGAGCCTATGCGCAGTTGCGAGGCGACCTTCCAGACGCCCCCCAACTCGTCCTGGCGGGGAACCCCGGCTGGCTCTTCGATCCAATTGCAGACCTGACGGCGCAACTGGCGCTGACCGAATCTGTCCACTTCCTGCCGGCTTTCCCCGCCGCCGAGCTGCCCGCGCTATATTCCGGCGCGGCGGCCTTCATCCTGCCGTCGCATTACGAAGGGTTCGGGCTGCCGGTGCTGGAAGCGATGGCCTGTGGCGCGCCCTGTGTCATTGCGAAACGCGCCTCGCTTCCCGAAATCGCCGGGGAGGCGGCCCTGCAGTGCGATCCGGACGATGCGGCGTCTATCGCCTTTGCGTTGCGACGTGTGCTGACGGAGGCAGACCTTCGCGCGAACCTGCACAGGCGCGGCCCGCTCCGCGCAGCCGAATTCTCGTGGGGGAAATGCTGCCGCGAAACGCTGGCGGTCTATCAGCGGGCGCTCGCGGGATGAAACCGGTTACCCGGGACCTCCGAGGTCTTGGAGACCTCAGAGGTCTGTGAGTCGCCCAGATCGCACCATGAACCTTCTCTTCCTCACACCCGGCCTCCCATACCCACCGCACCAGGGTACTGCCATGCGCAACTGGGGTCTTATCTCGCAGCTGGCCCGCGAGCACGAGATCGCGCTGCTCTCGTTCAAGCAACCCGGCGAGTCGGTGCAGTCCGAACTTACCGCTGCGTGCGTCCGCGTTGAAACGGCGCCGGCGCCGAGGCGGTCGCAGTTCGACCGCCTGTCCCGCTTGGCTTTTTCGAGCGCGCCCGATCTGGCATGGCGGTTGGAAGCGGACGCTTTTCGCGTGCGTCTGCGCCGGATGCTCGCCAATGAGCCGGTTGACATCGTCCAGATCGAAGGGCTTGAAATGGGACGCTACGCGGCGACCATCCGCCGGGGGGCGCCCGGCGTACCGATTGTGTACGATGCCCACAACGCCGAAACCCTGATCCAGCGCCGCGCGCTCCACACCGATCTGCGTCAGATTCGGCGCTGGCCGCAGGCGCTCTATTCCGCGGTGCAATTGCCGCGTCTGCGTCGCTTCGAGCGCAGAGTCTGTGCGAAGGCCGACGCAGTCGTGTGCGTATCTCCGGCAGACGCGCGCGCGTTGCAGCGCCCTGCTACGATCGTCCCCAACGGAATTCTGATGGCCGATTACACCCGGTATCGACCCGGCTCGCCCTTGCCGGAGGCCGCCATCGTGTTTACCGGCAAAATGGACTACCGCCCCAATGTAGACGCCGCCCGATGGTTTGCGCGCCGTATCCTCCCGCGCGTACGCGCCCGCGTGCCACAGGCGCAATTTCTTGTGGTTGGAAAAAACCCGGCTGCGGCCGTGCGCGCGCTGGACCGCTTGCCGGCCGTCACCGTCACGGGCGCGGTGCCGGATGTACGCCCATACATTGCCGGTGCGGCTTTGTTTGTGGCGCCAGTTCGGATGGGAGGCGGTACGCGCTTCAAGATTCTGGAGGCGCTGGCGATGGCGCGCGCCGTCGTCGCGACATCCATCGGGGCTGAAGGATTCGACGTGGCGAGCGGCCGCGAACTGGTGATCGCGGACGAACCAGAAGCGTTTGCAGCTGCGTGCGTGGAACTGCTGGGCGCCCCGGGGCGGGCAGCGCAGCTAGGCGCAGCCGGCCGTGAATTTGTCGCGGCGAATTATGAGTGGGAGCGGATCGTGCCCGCGCTGACGCGCTTGTACGAGCGGCTGGCAGTCGCTACTGCACGAGCGAACTGAACGCTGCGGCCGCGCGCGTGACGGCCGGCAGCAACCACTGTGGAAACACCCCCAGCACCAGCACGACCGCGACGCCAATGCCGGCATATACCATCGACGGCGCGTCCTCGGATAGAGGCGCGCCATCTTCGCCAGCCTCCGGCTGCGCAAGCATGGGGCGCAGGGCAACTGCATAGGCAAGGATCACGCTGGCGCTCGCCAGCAGTAATACGAACGCCAGGTTCAGATTGTCCGCTGCGAGCAGGCGATACAAGGCCCACCGGCCCGCAAAACCGGCTGTCAGCGGGAACCCCGCAATGGAGAGGCCGCCCAGCACAACCGCAGCCGTGGCAAACGGGCACTGGCGCGCCCAGCCGCGAATGCGATCGAGATCGTCGTCGCCCGGCGCGCCCACCAAGACCCCCATTCCCAGCCCCCACACAGCCAGACCGATGCCGCGTAGGGCCACGATGGCCAGCGCTGCCCGCAGCCCGTCGGCCGTACCCAGCCCGACAGCCACGATGGAGGCCCCGAAATCGATTAGCACCGCATAGCCCATCAGGCGACCCATGCTGCGCTGCGCAAAGGCAAAGGCGCCGCCCACAACAACCATCGCAAGCCCGCCCCAGCGCAGCGTGGCGAAAAATGTCATGTTTGCCCGCAGCCAGTCGAACTGGTTGAGCGAGTTCAGCATCATGAACACGATGGACGCCTGAAAGACAGTGAATACGTACGCGGCCGCATACGGCGGCGCTTCTTCCGCCACAGAGGCCAGCCACGAGTGGAAGGGCACGATCGAAAGCAGGATGAAGAATCCAATGCCAAGTAGCAGCGCCGCTCGGCCGAGCAGCGCGACATCGTCCGGGCTGGCGCTATAGCCTTCCAGTTGCCATCCGGCGAGCAGAATGAACGGTACTCCCAGTGTGACAAATACCAACAACCGCAGCGCGCCCAGCGTCCGCGGGTGACGTTCATCACTCAGCATCAACGCCGCCAGCGCCGCAATGATCTCGAGAAACAGCGCCGCGAATAAGAACGGCTGCACAAACAGTGTGGCGACCAGCAACGTCAGCATGGCCAGCGCCACCGGAAGGAATGAGCGGGACACACGCGCCGCTGCAGCGCCGCCAAAGAAGACCCCGGCCGCCAGGAACACAAAGGCCAGCGCCGGCCGATCGTCCGGCCCAAAGGTGAGCGAACGGCCCAACACCACCCACGAACTATCGAACGCAGTCTCGCGTCCAAAGATCACGGCTACCTGGTCCAGTGGTATCTGGAGAGCCAATAAGGCAAGCACCAGCGCCGTCGCAGTCGCAATGACCGTCTGCAACCATACCCAGCGGCGCAGTGCGTACGCCGCCATTGACGCGACCACCGGCAGACCAAGGAAGAAAAGAGGGACTGTCACCGCAACGGCTCCTCGTCCGGCTGCGCGGCTGTGCTGCGGATGATGGCGAGATAGCTGGAGCCGAGCGCCACCGCGAAGTCCACCGCCGCGAGGAGCGCCATCACAGCCAGCGCGGGTTCGACCGAAGCATAGAACAACTCGAAGCCGGTCAGGACAGTCAGGAGCCCGAGTCCGACCCTGAAAGGCTCGTCGGTCAGTCCGAGCAGCAACAGGCCCAGCCCGGCCAGCAGCACAGTAGCGGTGACGATATCGGCGTCGAGCGCCGCCCCACCGACGTCAAATTGCGCGGCCAATTGCCCGCCAACCAGCCCTACCATCACCACGGCGAATGTCCGGAAGGGCAGGCCCGGTTCCGGCTGCCAGCGCGCGCGCGGAGCGCTGGCAGCGCGGCCGGCTGCCTGCGCCGCGAGGCTCATCTGACGCGAGGTCACAAAAAACAGAACGCTGATGAGCAAGCCGGTGATCACTTTAGCGCCGGCGATCTGGGGCGGCAGTAGGCGTGTAAATAGCAGCCCGGCGAAGACGGATTGCGTTGCGAAGGCCGCGATCAAGACGCGCCGGTCGTGCATAATGACAAGCGTCGCCGCCGTAATGAACACTGCCGCTATCGCCGGCGTGGCGGCTAAAAACGAAAATCGCGCGACAAGCTCTTCAAAGGTCGGCATAGTTGTTTTACGCGCCGCTCAGGCGCTGGACTGTCCGAATGCCAGCCAGACGAGCAGGGCCAATACAAGCGTCCACAGCACCCCGCCCTCGCCTTCCAGGATGGCAGCCGCCGCACGTAACGCCCGACGCAGCACACGGTACAGGTCCCAGGCTAGCGCATAGATCCAGTTGAGCCGCATCGCCACGAGCGTCTCCCATGCCTCCGCTGTGGGTTCGCGTACGCGGCTTTCTACCAACCACAGTCCCACGCCAAACAGGTTTGCGAGCGTCACGCCGATCACGGCGACAAGGCCATTGGAACGGAACAAGCCGAAGAGGCCGGGGACCTCGCCTCCCGCGTTGGCCCCGATCGATGCCGGCGCCAGCCCGGTCAGACCGGCAAACAGCAGCGGCGCGCCGAGTCCAAAGATGTACGCCACCCCCACAAGCGGTTCGCCTCGCGGCAGTGACTCGCCCGGCGTGAACGCCAGCCGTAGGTAGCCCGCCATCAGCGGAATCTGCGCCAGCAGGACAACGACGAGAACGACCCATTGGCTGCCAGCCGCCAGTCCGCCCAGGGTTACCCACTGGCCCACAAAGCCAACCGTGAGTGGCAGTCCGGCTAGTATCGTGGCGGCAAGCACGGGGACAACAGCCCACGCCTTCTGAGTCGGATCATGTCCGTTGTAGAGGAAGAGGACGGCCCCACCTGACATCAGCGCCAATCCTTGGGCTGCGACGCCGGCGCCAGTGGCTGGACCGCTCCAGAGCGCCGCAAGCACCATCAGGCCGGCATGGGCGAGCGCTACATAGGCCAGTCCCTGACGTGGCGCGGGCGCGCTCCACCACTGCACCGCCCCAAGCGCCACTGCCGCGGCTGCGCCAGCCGTCCACCACCCGAGAAAGGGCAGCTGCGGGGCGCGAGATGCCACAAAAGCCAGCAACTGGATACCGACCACGATTGGCGCCATCCGCAGGATAGTACCGATGCCAGAGCGCAGATTCTCCTCGGACGCCACATTGAAATGGACTGGAAATGTATTCAGGCGCAGTACAGCCGCCACTATCAGGAAGCTGGCGGCGCGGTCTGGCAGCAGCGCAGCATTGAGCAGGGCGCCCGCTCCGGCGCTCTCCGATTCCAGCGCCGCCGCGATCACAAACACGGTCGCGAGCACGTTAAAGCCGAGGCCGATTACAGCGCGCGACGCCGCGCCGTTCGGCGCGTACTCGCGCTCGCGTGCGGACAGTAGAACCAATGTTATGAACGCGGCCGCATCCAGCGCCGTCCACGATATGGCAAGCGTTACCAGGCTGTCGGCAAAGAGCGCCGTCAGCGCGGTCGCCACCACGACCAATCCGGCCGCCCGGGGCAAAACGCGACGCCCGCCGGGGCGCGCGAGTCCAGTCAGCGCCACCGCCAGGACCACGAGTAGCAGTCCCAGCGCTAAAAGCCAGGACATCCCGTCCACGGCCAGGCGCAGCCCGGACGGAAACAGCGCGGTCGGGCCCCATCGCGACAGGATCATGCGCGCGGGGAGGCGCAGCCCAAGCATTAACGTCGCCAAGACCGCCGCGAAGGCAGTAGCAGCAGCCAGCAGACCCGTATACCGGAAGCCGCGCAGCAGGCCGAGCAGGCAGCCGGCCGCGCCGAGCAGTAACAGGGCAACGGGCGCCAGTGGATTCATACGGTCGATGTGTGAGTGGATGGGGCGGACAAGTGAGCGGAGGCCCCTTTGCTCCGGCAGCTCACCGGAACGGCACGCGATTCTAACACAGGTAGCTGACCGCCCCTCGCACGGGGTTTATAATGGCCCTGTGCATCAGACGAACCGGCCGCTCGTAGTGGCCTTTGTGGACGACTTGTTTTTTGCGCCGCAGATCGGCGACGCAGCCCGCAAACGCGGATTCCACATCCGATTCGTGGAGAGTGCAGAGAACCTGGGGCCGGACGACCCGGACCTGGAGCAGGCGCCCGGCGAGCCGCTGCGCGGCCAGATTGGCGCGCTGTTCGACCAACTTACAACTGACATCCCCGCGTTGCTGCTCTTCGACCTGGAGAACAAAGCCGTACCGTGGCGCGACTGGATCGCCCGCCTCAAATCGTCGCCCGCCACGCGCCGCATCCCGGTGCTGTGTTTTGGACGCCACACCGAAGTGGATACACTCGCGCGCGCGCGGGATGCCGGCGCAGACCATGTGATGGCGCGTTCGCGTTTTGTGCAACTGCTGCCAGAACTGTTCAGCAAGTATGCGCGCTTGCCCGACGCGGCCGGTCTAACGGCTGCCTGCGAGGAGGCGCTGTCCCCGTCCGGATTGCGCGGCATCGAGCTGTTCAATGCCGCTGAATACTTTGAAGCGCACGAGGCGCTGGAGTTGGCCTGGAACGAAGACGACAGCCCGGCGCGCGAACTGTATCGCGCGATCTTGCAAGTGGCTGTGGCATATTTGCAAATCGAGCGTCAGAACTACAACGGGGCTGCCAAGATGTTTCTGCGCCTGCAACAGTGGATCAACCCGCTGCCCGACCGATGCCGCGGCGTAGATGTGGCGCAGCTACGCGCCGATGTCCGCGCCGTGCGCGCGCGCCTGAAAGAACTGGGACCGCAGCGCATTGCAGACTTTGATCGCCGCCTGTTTAATCTTATTGTCCACCGACCTGCGCCGCAATGAAACGTACTCCGGTTTAAGAAATAGGAGTACCTACTCAGCCTCGGTCGGCTGGAGCGTGGCGGGGATTGGGGGATTAGGGGACTGTGGGATGATAACCAGAAAACCAA
>JBHHUI010000120.1:0-7351 GCA_046753805.1 Anaerolineales bacterium | reverse complement strand
CTGATCCGCGTAGTTCCGCGTTATCCGTGTACCATTCTGAGCACACGTCCAAAAAGGGAACGCACTGAATATGGTCGACAACATCAAACTCTGGGAAATGACGCGGCCGCAGGTGGAGGCCGCACTTGCCGACGGCTACACGACCGCCGTGGCAACATTCGGCGCGACCGAGCAGCACGGGCTGCACCTACCGCTGGGCACCGACTGGCTGTGGGGCGAAGAACTAGGTTTCCACGTCGCGCGCGCGCTGGGCAATGCGCTGCTGATGCCGGCGGTGCGCATCGGGCGCTCGGAACACCACATGGACTTTGCCGGATCGCTGACCTATTCCGAAGACACGTTCAACGGAATCGTGCGCGACATCTGCCAGAGCCTGGCGCGGCACGGCTTCCGCGAGATTGTGCTGCTCCCGACGCACGGGGGCAACTTCAAACCCGTGGGCGCGGCCGCGGCGAACATCCGCCCGGCGTTGCCGGAGGTGAACATCATCTCCTACGACGACCTGATCGCCTTCACGCGCAGCATGTTCGACGTAGCAGCGCGCTACGGGTTCACGCCGGAACACACCGGCGCGCACGCCGGTGAAAACGAAACGTCGTTGATCCTGGCGCTGTACCCCGACCTTGTGGACACAGCCAGCGCGCAGGCCGGCTACGTCGGTGATCCAATTAAGTTGGCGGAACGAATATTTGCAGCCGGTTTCAAGTCAGTGACGCCGAACGGTGTGCTCGGCGACCCGGCGGGCGCACGCGCCGCACACGGCGAGGCCTATCTGGAGGCGTTGACGCAGGACGTCGTGGAATTTGTGCGGGCGCAACGCGCGGGTTAACAGCCTCCACGCTGCACGCCGCGCCAGAGGGATTGGAGACGCTGTCAATCACCTTCATAGCGCTTAAAAATGCGTCGGTACGCTTCTGACGATTTAAGCAGGTCGTCGTGAGTGCCGACCGCCGCAATCTGCCCCTTGCGGAGCACCACGATCAGGTCCGCCCAGCGGATTTGTGACAGCCGGTGCGTGATCAATAGCGTCGTCTGCCGCTCGGCTGCGCGGCGGATGGCGCGCTGGATCTGATCTTCCGTGGCGCTGTCGATGGCGCTCGTGGAATCGTCGAGCACGAGGATGCGCGGGTCCGCCAGAAACGCCCGCGCGAGGGCAATGCGCTGGCGCTGCCCGCCCGACAGCGTCACCCCGCGCTCGCCGACGACCGTCTCGTATCCGTCCTGGAAACTCAGAATGAACTCGTGCGCCTGCGCCTCGCGGGCCGCCTGCTCGATCTCGGCCTGCGTCGCATCGGGGTACCCGAACGCGATATTCTCGGCCAGCGTGCGTGAGAAGAGGAAGATGTCCTGCTCGATGATGGAGATTTGCCGCCGCAGCGACTCGAGTCGCCAGTCGCGCACGTCTACGCCGTCTACCAGCACGCGCCCGGCCGTCGTGTCGTAGATGCGACTGATGAGTTTGACGAGGGTGGTTTTTCCCGCGCCGGTCTGGCCCACGATGGCGACAGTCTGACCGGGCTGCACCTGGAAACTCACATCGGCAAGCACATGCACGCCCGGCTTGTAGTCGAAGGTTACATTCTCAAAAGTGATCGCGCCCTCAATCGCGGCCTCGTGACCGCCGACATTCTCGTCAAGCTCGGTTTCCATCTTAATTAATTCGAGGATGCGGCGCGCGCCTGCTACACCCAGCGACACCTGCGAGTAGGCAAACAGCGACACAAACACCGGGAAACCAAACAGCGCGATCAGGCCCATGTAGGCAACGACATCGCCGACAAGGATTTCGCCCGCCCGGAAAAGCACCGCCGCGTGCCAGAAAGCGACGGCTTGCGTAATGCCCACCAGCAACAGCGGCAAGAAGCGTGCTTCGATGCGGCCCTGATGAACGAAGGCATCCCGGTACGCGCCCGCCAGTTTGTGGAAGCGTGAGATTTCGGCCTGTTCCTGCGACGCGCCTTTCACGGTCTCAATGCCGTCGATGGCTTCTGCCAGGCGGCTGTTCATCGCGCCGAAGGTACGCCGCACGTGCTCGCTAATGGGCTGCAGCGTGTGCAGATACTCCCACAGCATGAGCACGTAACCGATCACAAATACCGTCGGAATAATGGCCAGCGCCGGGTGGATATTGAATGCGAAGAATGAAGGCATGATGAGGAACATGCCGCTGCCGATCACCAGGTTGATGCCCGGATTGAGCATGAAGTTAATCTCACGCACATCGTTCGTGGCGCGCGCCATGGTGTCGCCCACCGGTTGCAGGTTGTGGAACGTCATGCTCTTGCCGATCAGGCTGGCGTAGAGCTCGTCGCGGGCGTCGCGCTCGAGCCGCTGTCCGATCACTTCCGCCGAGAAGTTGCGCATAAGTTGCAGCACGGCGCGCGCGAATTGGCTGGCGATGACGCCCAGCGCAGCCAGCCCGACGGTGCGGTAATCCGGGCGGACGGCCACTGCCAGCGGCGGCCCCTCCATCATGGCGTCGAAAGCCACTCCCAACAGCACGGGGACAAGGCCGGCGAGGGCCGCATTGGCCAGCGCGCCGATCACCACGCCGAGGATCGGCCAGTAATGCCGGACGGTATGCGACCCGACCCAGCGCAGCGGCCCGCGCTGATTCGTCTGGTACGCGCGTTTTATTGCGAATTCACTGATCGCCATTGGGGATTTCAGAACTCAGATCGCGGATTGTGGATCGGTACGTTCAGCACGGACAACTAATACCGATCACTGGTCACGAGCTGGCAGAGTATACCGCCCGCACATTATCGCAGACAACCGGACGTTGAGTCAGGGGAGCGGGAAGTATTGCCGGGGGCCTCGGCTATAATCGCGCCGATGGCCAGGCCATATCGATTCCCGCTTGTAGTGCTCATCCTGCTGGGGACGTTCCTCCGTTTTTATCGACTCAACGACATACCGCCGGGATTACATTACGACATCGCGTCGAATGCGCTCCTGACGAACAGCATCGCGTTCGATGGCTGGCGACCCGTCTTCATCGGCGCGTTCACCGGTAAAGAAGTATTGTTCTTCTACTGGGCCGCGCTATGGTTCCGGCTGCTCGGCCCCTCGGTATTCGCGTTGCGGCTGGCTGCCGCATTGCTGGGCGTGCTCGCTATCCCGGCGACGTTCTTTGCCGTGCGCGCCATGTTCCGCCACGAACGGCGCTCCGGCTGGCTTGCGACGCTGGCGGCGCTCTTTCTGGCAGCTTCATTCATGCACATGGTGTGGTCGCGCTTCGGCTTGCGAGTCATCGCGGAGCCGGTCACACAAGCGCTGGCGCTGGGATTCTTGTTCCGCGGTTTGCACCGGCAGGACCGGATGGATTTCGTAATGGCCGGATTGTTCACAGGCCTGACGGCGCACACCTATCTGGCGGCGCGGGCGTTCATCTTACCGGTCGGCGTCGGAATCCTCGTGTATTTGTATTGTTTGTCGAGCGTCGAACGTCGAACGTCGAGCGTCGAACGTCGAGCGTCGAACGTCGAACGTCGAACGTCGAACGTCGGGGTCCGCAATCTCATCGTATTCGCGGCCATCGCCTTCCTCGTCGCTGCTCCGCTACTCGCATACTTTCTCGCCAACCCGGATGCTCTCCTCGTGCGCGTGTCGCAGGTGGCCCCGCGCGCGGGCGAGGGCAGCCTGCTCTGGCGCGGCATCAGCGGCGCGCTCGGCATGTTGTTCATCAGCGGTGAGCCATACGACCGCTTCAACATCCCCGGCCGGCCGATCTTCGATCCGGTCACAGGGGCGCTGTTTGTCGTCGGCGTCATTGCCACAATTGCGACCTTTCGCCGTCGGCGGTCAGCGGCTGGCCGTCCCGTCGAACGGGCGGCGGAATCCCTCTTGTTGGTATGGGTTCCCGTTTTCCTGCTTCCGACAGCGTTGGCCGTGCATGAAGTGTTTCCCTCCAATGTGCGCGCCTTCGGGCTGCTGCCGCTGCTGATGGTGTTTCCGGCGCGGGGGGTGCTCTGGCTGCGGGATGCCGTCGCCAACCACGCGAAGCCCTCGATTGGGGCTGTCCGTCGCTGGACGCCGCTCGTTACAGCAATGCTCACCCTCGCCGCCTTCGCCCTCGTCGCGCGCGACTATTTCGTGATCTGGGCGCGGCAGCCGACGCAGCTCAGTATCAACGACGGGGACATCGCCGCCGCAGCCCGTTTCATCGATCGCGTGGCGCAGGACGATGCCCGCGTGTACATGTCTGCAATCCATTACCGGCATCCAACCGCGGCGTTCCTCTCCACACGATACCAACAAATTCGCTGGCTTACGGGCGGGCAGGCGCTGGCAATTCCCGCGGCCGGCCCCGCACTCTACGTATTTCCGGTTTCAGCGCCGCCGCCGGAAACGTGGACGGCGCGCTGGATGGATGACGAGTACGTGGTGCAACTAGATCCGCAGGGTCAGGTTGTCTTCCGTTCGTATATGTTTTCTGATGCTGCCGCAGCGGCCCTGCCAGATTTCGAGCCGGTCTACGCGAACTTTGGGTTCTTTGCCGAGTTGACCGGCTATCGAATCGTAGCCGCGCAGGCTGGAGCGCCGCTGCTCGTGGACTTGCGCCTGAAAGTGCTGAACGTGCCGCAGCAGGGCGATTTCCGCGTGGTCGCCGACCTGGTGGACGCCTGGGACTTCCACTGGGCGCAAGGGTTTAACGACGCGTACATCTCCGAGCAGTGGCAGCCCGGCGAGACCATCCTTGTGCGGTTGGGGGTGGAAGCGCCGGCCGGGATGCCCCCCGGCGCGTATCATTTGGAAGTGACGCTGTTTGCGCCCAACAGCGGCGAGAATCTGCCGGCCATCGACGAGAACGGTCGCACGGCCGCGGCCGCGCCCGTCGGCCCGATCCAGATGAGGCGGGCCGGCGACTTTGCCAGCGCGCCCGTTCCACAGCACGAAGCAACCGCGTCCTTCCGGGACGTGACACTGCTCGGATACGACTTCACAGACGTGACATTGCGGCCCGGGGAGTTGCTCTTCCCCACGCTGTACTGGCGCGCGGGAAGCGCAACGCCCGCCGACGACTATCACGTGACCATGAAGCTTGGAGCGCAGCCGCTTGCGAGCGGCGCGCCCGTAAGCGATTCCTATCCGTTCGACCAGTGGGCTGCCGGCGAGGTAGTCATCGACCGGCATGCAATCCGGTTGCCGCGCGATCTGTCGCCCGGTGAATACACGGTGTCAGTCGAGTTGGAAGATACATCCGGAGTCGTGCTCGGGCGGGTGACGCTCGGAACCGTGACCAGCGAGCCGATCGCGCGCGACTTCACACCCCCGGCTCCGACCCATCCCAGCGGGGTCCAATTCGGCGACGCATTCGAGTTGCGCGGTTATGATGTCGAAACGGGGGCCGGGTTATCCGTCACGCTCTACTGGCGCAGCCGGCGTGAGACGGATACCGACTACACGGTCTTCGTGCACGTCCGCGACGCAGCCGGCGCGCTTGTGAGCCAGCATGACGGCCAGCCGCAGCCGGCAGAGCGCTCCTATCCCACAAGTTTGTGGCTGCCCGGAGAGTACATCCGCGACACACACTTGCTCGACGCGCCGCCGGGAAATTACACGGTGGCGGTTGGACTTTACAATGCGCGCACGGGCGAGCGCCTGACGACGCCGGAGGGCGAAGACAGTTTCATTTTCACAAATGTGGTCGTGCCGTAGTTCTTTCACCTGGGTACCCATAAATGATCCTCCTGGCTCTCCTTCCCATTGCCGTCGTGCTCGTGCTGATGGTGGGTTTCCGCATGGGCGCGGCCAAGGCCGGCCCGGTCGGGTGGCTGGCTGCCATGGCCGTCGCCGCACTCTTCTTCGGCGCCGGCAGCAAGTTGGTGTTGCTGGCGCAGGTCAAGGCCGCACTGCTGGCGCTCTTCGTACTTTACATCATCTGGATGGCGCTGCTGTTCTACTACGTGATCAGCGAAGCCGGTGTGATCGAAACTCTGGGCGCGCACTTGCCGGCGCTGACGCCGGATCGCGGCTTGCAGGCGCTGATCCTTGCCTGGGGGTTCGGTTCCTTCCTGCAGGGTATCTCCGGTTTTGGCGTGCCGACGGCGATTGTCGCGCCCATGCTCGTGGGGCTGGGCTTTGCCGCCGTGCCCGCCGTGGTGGCCGCCGGGATAGGCCACGCGTGGGCGGTCACATTCGGCTCGCTGGCGTCCTCCTTTCTGGCGCTGATCGCAGCCACAGGGCGCAGCGGCGCCGAACTGGCATTACCGGCCGCCGCGCTACTCGGCGTCGCCTGCTTCGGCTGTGGCGCGGCGGTGCTCCTGGCGACGGGCGGGCGGGCAGCGTTGTGGCGGCAGGCGCCGGCGCTGACCGGGCTGGGTGCGGTGATGAGCGCCGTGCAATACGGGGTGGCTGCGCTCGGCATCTACCCGCTGGCAGCAGCGACGGCGGGACTGGCCGGGCTGGGCGCGAGCGTGCTCCTCGCGCGCTGGCAATCCAGATCGCGCGTCGGTGAACCGGCGGCGGCGACCCCGCTATCGTTGCGTCTCGCGCTTGCGCCCTATCTGATCCTGATCCTGATCGTCGGCGCGGCGCGGCTTTCGCCGGGGCTGGGCGCACTGCTCAACGCGGTTACCATACGCACCCAATTCCCGGAACTGCGCACGGCGCGGGGCTATGTGACGCCGGCCGAATCGGGTAGAACCATCAGTGTTTTCGGGCACGCCGGCGCATTGCTGTTGTACACGGCGCTGGCTGCATTCGCCCTGTTCCGCAGCACGGGGCACATCGCCCACGGCGCGGGCAGCCGCATCGCGCGTCTCACGCTGCGCCGGTCGATCAACCCGACCATCGGCACACTCACGATGGTGGGGATGGCGGTTGTCATGGAGCATGCCGGCATGACGCGCTTGTTGGCCGAGGGCATCGGCGGCGTGGCCGGAGGCGCATTCCCATTGGCGGCGCCGTTCATCGGCGCGCTCGGCGCTCTCATGACCGGCAGCAACACCAATTCGAACGTCGTGTTCCAGAACAATACCGCTGCGCTGCTCGACATTGCACCGGCTATCATACTGGCAGCGCAGACCACCGGCGGGGCGCTTGGAGCCGCCTTTGCTCCGGCCAAGGTCATTGTGGGCTGCAGCACCGTCGGGCTGGGCGGACAAGAAGGCGGCGTGCTGAAGGCCACCCTCGGCTACGGGCTGGCGCTGGTGTTGCTGATCGGGATTGTGGCCTGGGTCTGGGCAAACGCGTAAAATGTTCCGTGTGGCCCGGCGTGGTGGTGCATTCATCCGAGAACCGGGGTCATCTCACTTTCGGGGCAAGCAGGAATAGGACGCGGACAAACGCGGAGGAACCCGGATTTTTCTGGCTCGTCCGCGCTCGTCTGCGGTCACCTGCCCAGTCC
>JBHHUI010000119.1:0-7365 GCA_046753805.1 Anaerolineales bacterium | reverse complement strand
TCCTGGCGCGGACGCCAGTCCGCGACCAGGGCGCCCCGCGCGCCGCAGGTCGGCAATGTGGACCGCGGACGGACGCTGGGCCACCGCCGTGTAAGCTTTCCGAGCCGGTATGTATTGTTCCTGCCCGCCGGTGGTGTAGCGGTAGAACGACTCGTTTCCTGCGGCCAGCATCTTCTGCACCCAGTCCGGAACGTCGTACCCGTCGGCCTGCATGCGCGTCGCCGTTTCCTGCACGCCGAGCATATCCCAGATTTCAAACGGGCCTGCCTCGTGGAAGTAGCCCCAGCGCACGGCGTCGTCGATCGACTTTACGTCGTCCGAGATTTCTGGGATGCGCTGCGCAGCGTACGAGAGTTCGAACGCCAGCGTGTGCCAGGCGTACTGTGCGGCCCGGTCGTCGTATTGGAGGAGCGCGCGCAGCCGCTCGCCGAGATCGGCGATCTTGCGCACTGCGCCGATCGAGTCGAAGCGCACTTTCGTCGGCGCGACGTGCTCCATCGTCGTCAGGTCGAGCGGCCAGAATTGCTTGCCGCCGTTCTTTTTAACCTGCTTGTAGAAACCGACTTTGGTCTTGTTGCCAAGCCAGTTGTTTGCCACCATTTTGTCGAGCAGGTCGCCGCCGGGGCCGGCCGTGCGCGCCGCGGCCGGATCGTGCGGTAGGTTTTTGGCGGCGTTCCGACCGACCATGCGCGCCACGTCGATCCCTACCAGGTCGAGCAGGCGAAAGACAGCCGTCTTGGGATGCCCCATGAGCGGACCGGCGATTGTATCGACCTCTTCCACCGAATAGCCGTTCTCGAGGGCGTACGACATGCGAAAACCGCTCGTCGCGCCGCCGATGCGGTTGGCGATGAAGCTGGGCGTGTCCTTGCAGACCACGGTTCCCTTGCCGAGCACATTGGCGCCGAAGTCGGCGAAGAACGACACAAGCTCTGGATCGGTGTCCGGCGTGGGGATCAGTTCGAGCAGCTTCAGATAGCGGGGCGGGTTGAAGAAGTGCGTCCCCATGAAGCGCCGTCGGAATGAGTCGCCGCGGCCGGCGGCGATTTCATGCAGCGGCAGCCCGGAGGTGTTGGAGGTGACGATGGTCTCGTCGGAAATGACCGCTTCCAGCCGCTCGAAGAAAGCGCGTTTCACGTCGAGGTTCTCGACGATCACTTCGATGACCCAGTCCACCTCCGCCAGCCGGTCGAAGTCGTCCTCGAGGTTGCCGGTGGAGATCAACTCCGCGTCGGCCTTTGAATACAGCGCGGCCGGGCGCGACTTCTGGATGCGCGCCCGGCCGGCGTTGACGATGCGGTTGCGGACGCGCGGATGGTCGAGCGCCAGGCCGGCGGCTTGTTCCGCTTCCGTCAGTTCCGTCGGCGCGATGTCGAGCAGCGTGACCGGAATGCCGACGCCCGCCAGCAATGCGGCGATCCCGCCCCCCATGGTGCCGCTGCCGACAACGGCGGCGGTTCGGACTCTGTACTGATGTGTATTCATTGGTTGGTTCAGCAATTATCTGTCTTCAGCAAACGTCCAACGTCGACGTTCGACGTTTGACGTTCGACGTTGGACGCCTATTTGAGTTGTTCCCGACTGTATCCCAGCATCCTCCGCGCAATGATCAGGAGGTTAATCTGGTATGTGCCCTCGTAGATGTCGTTGATTTTGGCGTCGCGCATCCACTTCTCCACCAGCAACTCGCGCGAATAGCCGAGCGGGCCCAACAATTCTACTGCCTTCTGGGTGATGCGGGTAACGGCGGTGCCGGCTTTGGCCTTGCACATCGACGCTTCAATCGGGTTGTGCAGCCTCTGGTCGGCCATCCAGGCCGCGCGCTGGGTGAGCAGCCACGCTGCTTTGTGCTGCGCTTTCATCTCGATCAGATCGCGCTCGACGGCGGTCCATTCGTGGGGCGGGGCGTCGAAGCGCGGCTGCACGCCGTTGGCGGCCAGTTCGGCGAGCGTGAATTCCAGCGCCGCCCGGCCGACGCCCATGGCGCTGGCCGCCACGATCGGGCGCGTGTTGTCGAACGTCTTCATCACGCCCTTGAAGCCTTTGCGCCCCTTGCCCGTCGCCACTTCGGGGCTGCCCAGAATGTTATCGTAGGGGATGCGGCAATTTCGGAACACGAGCGCCGCCGTGTCGCTGGCGCGGATGCCAAGTTTCTTCTCCGTGTGCGCCACTGTGAATCCCGGTGTGCCCGCCTCCACAACGAACGGTTTGATGCCCGCGCGCCCCGCTGCCGGATCGATCGTCGCCCACACCACCACCAGCCCATCCGGCTGTGTGCCGGCCATCTTGCCGGAGGTAATGAATATCTTTTCGCCGTTGAGCACCCATTCGTTGGTGTCCGGGTCCAGCCGTGCGGAGGTCTTGATATTGGCCGTGTCGGAACCGGCGTGCGATTCGGTGATGGCCATCGCGCCCCATTTGGGCTGGCCCTCGGTGAAGCGCCGCAGGAAGCGTTCCTTCTGCGCGGGCGTGCCGACTGCTTCGATGGCCGCTCCACCGAGACCGGAACTGGGTGTCGTGAGATAAAGGCCTACATCGCCCCACGACATCATTTCGACGATGTGTACAAAGGCGATATTGCCGGTACGCGGCTTTTTCGGCTTGTCGCCGTTGGCGTCCGCGTCTTTCTGCGCAGCTTTACGCAGCGAGCGCTCCAGGTCGGCCTGCGCGCGCAGCTTGGTGACCTCCCACATGGGATTGATGTATTCCCAGGCCGGTTCGCTCTCGCGTTCGTCGTATTCTCTGGCAATCGGCCGCATGATCTGTTTGGCCATCGCCGCGACCATGTCGACCTGCTGCTGGAGGTTGGCGGACAATTCAAAGTCAATCATTTCATACTCCTGTCGAACGTCATAACGTCTAACGGCCAACGTCTAACGTTCGACGTTCCGACGTTCGACGTTCCAACGTTCCAACGTCACACAAACGCCATCCCGTCGAATGTCGCGAAGCCGCGCGCGTTGCGCAGCCACAGTTCCACGGGGTGCTCGCGGATGTACCCGTGTCCGCCCAGAATCTGCACTGCGCGGTCTGCGACGCCGACGACCATATCGTTCGCGTAGACGCGGGCGAGCGTGGCGGCCTCGCGGATTTCCTCATCGGAGTCGCCCCGATCGAGACGCCACGCGGCTTCCCACGCCATCAGGCGGGCGGCGTCCACTTCGATGGCCATCTCGGCAAGCATGAACGCAATCGACTGGCGCTGCGCGATTGGCTCGCCGAAGGCCTCGCGCTCCTTTGCGTAGGTCGTCGCGTATTCGAACGCCGCGCGCGCGACGCCTACCGCGAGACTCGCCAGCGCCACATCCGACCGGGACAGCAGCGCGCCGATGTCGCAGCCCTCGTCCTCGCCCAGACGGCATTCAGCGGGCGCCCGGCAATTCTCCAGCGTCAGGGGGTAGGTGGGTAGCGCTTTGATGCCCATCAGTTGCTCGCGCGCGCCGATGGCGATGCCCGGGTTGGTCTTCTCGATGATAAATGCCTGCGTCGCGCCGCCTTCGTTCGCGTACACCAGGAAGGTGTCGGCGCTGTCCGCCAATGCAACGTTTGCTTTGCGTCCGTTGAGGGTGTACAGGTCGCCTTCCCGGGTGGCGGTGGTATCCAATGCGCGCGGGTTAAACTGATAGCGCGGCTCAATCAGTGCCCCCACCAGCGCAGGAGCTTCACCGTCGGCGGCGCGCGGCAGGTAGGCTTGCTTTTGCGCGGCGCTGCCGAACTCGCGCACGGGGTGTGCGAGCTGTGTCGGCGTCAGCAATTGGAACGCCGCCGAAAGATCGCCCCAGCCGAGTTCTTCGTAGGCGATGGCCGCCGTGAGAGCGGGCTGCTCGTCGGCGAAGCCACCATAGTCTTCGGGAATCCCGGCCGGTACAATGCCGAGGTTCCAGCCGGTTTCCAACAATTGTGCGGGCAAGACGCCGGACTCATCTGCCGACCGTAACGACTTGCGCATGTCCTGCGCGGCAAAACGGTGTACCGCTTCCGCAAAGGCGCGCTGGTCGTCAGTCTGTTCAAACGAGATCATTTCTGCTCTCCGAGGTATACTACTGAAACAATCTGACCGCTGGTCAGTCACTGACTGGCAGTCAGTGTAATTAGTGTACACCTTGGGACGCGAATCAGGCAAGCACATGGAACGATATTTTAAGGAACCATTTAACAGCGTCAGCCATCTGGCGGCGGCGGTTGCCGCTGCCATCGGGCTCGGCTTCTTGCTGGCCGTCGCGCCGGAGGGGGGCGCGCGCTGGTCGGCGCTCCTGGTGTATGGGATTTCGATGGTGCTGCTGTTCACCGCGAGTGGGATTTATCATGCGCTCCGGGTCGACGCGAACACGGAACGCTGGCTGCGGAAATTGGACCACAGCGCTGTGTACTTGCTCATCGCCGGAACCTTTACGCCGCCGGCGGCGGTGCTGCTCGATGGGGCGTGGCGCTGGGGGCTCCTCGCGCCCGTCTGGTTGCTGGCGCTGACGGGCATCGGCGTGAAGCTGCTCCTCGCCGTCGGCCCCCGCCGTCTGTCCACCGCGCTGTATCTGCTGCTCGGTTGGATCGGCGTTGTGCCGGCCGTGCGCCTTTATGCCGATCTGCCGCAGGCCGTGGGCTGGTTGCTGGCGGGCGGTCTGTTCTACACGTTTGGCGCCGTGGTGTACGCACGCAAGCGTCCCGATCCGTGGCCGGGTGTGGTGGGTTTTCATGGCTTGTGGCACCTGTTTGTCATCGGGGGAAGCCTGTGCCATTATCTATTGATGTTGTTGTACGTAGCGCCGTATCCGGCGTAGTCAGCAGCGATCCAAATTGCAGGCGACGAAACTACAATTCCCAAATCCAGTGACTACTCAGCCTGGGCTGGATGAAGTATGGCGGGGAGGAGATTGGGGAATGCTAACCGGAAAATCATCCCCAAATCCCCTAATCCCCGCTGTGGCATCCCCGGGCTGAATAGTTGCCCAAACCATTTATTTAGGAGGCGCCCACGATGGTTTCCTTTGAGCTATCTGACGAACAACGCATGCTGCGCGATCTTGCGCGCGATTTCGCCCGCTCCGCCGTTGCCCCGGCGGCGGCGCACTATGACGAGACCGCCGAATTCCCCCGGGAGCTTATCGACCAGGGCCGCGAGATTGGCCTCCTGAACTCCACAATCCCGGAAGAGTACGGCGGCAGCGGCTTGTCCGTTTTCGAAGATTGTCTGGTGACCGAGGAAATCGCCTGGGGCTGTTCGGGAGTGGGCACGATTTTCGGCGCGCACAATTTGGGGGCGACGCCGATCCTGTTGGCAGGGTCGGAGGAGCAAAAGCTGGAATTCTTCGGCCGCATGGTGGATGACAACCAGATTGCCTGCTATGGGTTGAGCGAGCCGGAAGCCGGGTCGGACGTGGCTGGCATCCGGACATCGGCCACCCGCCACGGCGATACCTACGTGCTAAACGGGGCAAAGACCTTTATCTCCAACGCCGGCGTCGCCGACATTTTCGTAATTTTTACCGTCACCGACAAATCCAATCCGCACCACGGCATGACGGCTTTCATTCTGGAGCGCGGCATGCCCGGGCTGTCGATCGGTCGCAAGTTCGACAAAATGGGCCAGCGCTGTGCTGATACATCGGAAGTGATCATGAACGATGTGGAAGTGCCCGCTTCCTGCCGGTTGGGGGCGGAAAATGCGGGCTTCCAGCTTGCCATGCGCACGTTCGACCGTACCCGGGTTCCGACGGCGGCGGGCGCGGTGGGCGTTGCGCAGCGCGCCCTCGACGAAGCCACAAAGTACGCCAAAGAGCGCAAGACGTTTGGCAAGCCCATCGGTCAATACCAGGGAATAAGTTTCATGCTGGCGGATATGGCGATGAATATTGAGGCCGGTCGCTTGCTGACGTGGCAGGCCTCCCTGATGGTTGACGCCGGCGCGCCGAGCAACAAGCACTCGGCCTTCGCCAAGGCGTTCGCCGCCGACATGGCGATGCAAGTAACGGTAGACGCCGTGCAGGTACATGGCGGGTACGGTTACATGAAGGAGTTTCCGGTTGAGAAGTTGATGCGTGATGTGAAGATTTATCAGATATACGAAGGTACTTCGCAAATCCAGCGCATCATCATCGGCCGCGAACTGTTGCGCAATTAGTGTGGCTGGGCGCAGTCTGATGTGCCCTTCGTTTGGCTGAAAAGACCCGCACCTTCGCCCTCGATTGCGGAATTGCTGCAGCGTAGGACCTCGGCGGTCCAGCCGACCTCCGAGGTCTTTATGTTCCGCTTGCATGCTAGAATCTCCACGCTAGCATGAAGAAGCGCATAGAAATAAACATCGCAGCGTTGGTGCTGTATGGCCTCGCCGCCGCCGCCGTGGTCGTGCTTGTATGGCTGATCTCGCGCGCGGGCGACCTGGCCTCGCAGCGCGAACCGGAGGCCACGCCGGCGCTTATCGTCGTCACGGCGCGACCGACGCCGGTGCAAACCGAGGTGGGGCCGGCGGCGATCTGGGACTACGTGATTACGCCAACCCCCGGCCCGACGCCCGGCGGGTTTGCTACGCTCGTGCCGGTGACGCCGCCGCCGGTGATTTATCCCGAACCGCGCGCGCGCTCCGGATTTAAATTTGGAGGGCAGGTGCTCGACTTCGGGCAAAATGCGGTCGACTGGATGCACCGGGCGGGCATGCAGTGGGTCAAGTTCCAGGTGGCTGTGGGAGACCTCGATGCGGGTATGAAAATAGAACGGGCGCACGCGCGCGGTTTTCGCGTTCTCGTCGGCCTGATGGGCGACCGTCGACTGGTCACCGATCCGGAGTACGGGCCCGCCTACGGAGCCTACGCCGGCGAAGTCGCGGCCATGGGGGCCGACGCAATCGAAATCTGGAATGAACCGAACATTGCGCGCGATTGGCCCGCCGGACATATCGACCCGGGACTGTACCTGAACCTGCTGCGCCCGAGCTACAATGCCATCAAGGCGACCAACCCGAATACGCTCGTCATCAGCGCCGGGCTGGCCCCGACCTTGCTGGCCGAGAATCTACGCACCGAGAATTTCTGGACCGAGGTAGACTACACCACCGAGCTTGTGGCGCGTGGCGGTCTGAACTTTCTCGACTGTTTCGGCATCCATTACAACATCGTGAATTCGCCGCCCACGGCCACCGATCCGACGCTCACAGGCGACGCGGCGTTTTTCTATTATCCGCGCATCCTGGAGCACTATGCTCAGGTCAGCCGCGGGACGCGCCCGGTGTGCTTTACGGAGTACGGCATTCTGACTGATGAAGGCCTGGAAGACCTGATGGTGGTCGCCCCCAACTTTCTGTGGGCCGACGACAACACATTGGAAGAGCAGGGCGCGTGGCTCAGCCAGGCGCGGGCAATTTCCGCCGGCAATGCA